>NZ_JBFAET010000061.1:0-44839 GCF_040642095.1 Streptomyces sp. NPDC020362 | reverse complement strand
GGGAGCGGCGGCGGGCCGCCGCACCGACCACAGGGTCCGCAGCCCGAGCTGCAGCACATAGGCCCCGCCCAGCAGCTGCAGCGCACGGAAGAGCGCGGGTACGGCGACCAGGACCGCCGCGACCCCGGCCACCGCGAGCGTGGTGTGCACCAGGAGACCGGCGGCGATCCCGAGGCCGCAGACCGCACCGGCCCGGCGGGAGACCAGGGCGTTGCGGACCACCACCGTGAAGTCGGCGCCCGGCATGGCGACCAGACCGGCGGCGATCCCGGTGAAGGCGATGAGCTGTCCGTCCATGAGCCCCAGACTGCACGGCCACAGCCTTCAGCAGGTATTTCGAATCATCTGGGTGAGCATTAAGCAGTGCTTTAGGCTGGCTCCATGTACGACCCGACCCGGCTCGCCGCGCTGGTCGCCGTAGCGGAGGCGGGCTCCATCACCCGGGCCGCCGACCGGCTCGGCTACACCCCGCCCGCCCTGTCCCAGCAACTGGCCAAGCTGGAGCGGGAGGCGGGCACGGCGCTGCTGGTACGCCACCATCGCGGGGCCCGGCTGACCGAGGCGGGCGAGGTGCTGGTGGCACGGGCCCGGCGGGTGCTGGACGAGATGGAGCAGGCGCGGCACGAGCTGGCGCGGCTGACCGGCCTCACGGGCGGGGTGCTGCGGCTCGGCACCTTCCCGACCGCGGGCGTCCATCTGCTGCCGCCGGCGCTGAGCGCGTTCCGCCGGGCGCATCCGGACGTGCGGCTGTCGGTCGCCGACTACGACCCGCCGTCCGGGGTCACGGCGGTGGCGGCCGGTGAGGTGGACCTGGCGCTGACCCACACCTACCACCCCTCCGATCCCGTCCCCGTGCCCTCCTCGGTCGCGCTGGAGACGGTCCTGGAGGAGGAGCTGGTGCTGGTGACGGCTCCGGGGCATGCCCTGAGCAGCGCCTCGTCCCGGCTGCCGCTGGCGGAGCTGGCCGGGCAGCCGCTGATCAGCATGGCGCCGCACCATCCGGCCCGCCGGGGGGTGGAGGCGGTGCTGGCCGAGGCGGGCGCCACTGCGGCGCTGTTGGTGCCGACCCCCGGGTACGCCGTTGTGTGCGCGCTGGTCAGCGCGGGGCTCGGGGTGGCTCTCGTACCGGAGATGGTGGCGCGGACCGCCGTCACTCCGGTCGGAGTACGTCCGTTGGAGGGGGGACGGCTACGCCGTACGATCTCGGTCGCCTTCCGGGCCGACGAGGTCGCTCCGGCGGCGGAGGCGTTCCGTGCTCTGCTGCACGGGGCCTTCGGCCGGGCACGGCAGGCACCGGACCGTCAGCGCCCGTCCCGGTGAACCGTCCCCCGGCCGGGCGGGGTTGGCTCCGCCGACTGCGACAGTGGGGGGTGACGGGCCGCCGTCCGGGTGTCCTGCGGGCGGCCGGACGCGCTCTAGGGCTCGGGCTGGCCCGCCGTGACCGGCTCGGCCGGGATGGACCAGGGGAGTTCGATGGAGACCGTCTTGCCGCCCTCGCGGGTGGGGCGGACGCGGAGCTTGCCGCCGCACTCGGCGGTGAGCCAGCGGATGATGACCATGCCGCGCCCGTTGTCCTGTTGGACGGCTGCGGGCAGTCTCTTCGGGAAGCGCGGATGACTGTCCGTCACGCCGATGCGCAGTTGTTCGTCGCGGTGCAGGGCGATGTCGACGGTGAAGGTGGGTGACTGACCGAAGGTGTGCTGGACGGCGTTGGTGGCGAGTTCGGAGACGATCAGCCGCACGGTGTCGGCCGCGTCGGTGTTCGGTGGCAGACCCCACTCCGCGAGGGTGCCCACCACGTAGGAGCGGGCAGCGGAGACCGAGGCGGGATCGCTCGGCAGAGTGACGGATGCTTCCAGATGGTCTGCCATGGCGATGCCGTCCCTTTCCCACGGGCCGCAGTCCGACGAGGAGCGGATGGTTCGAGTACGGTCCCGCACTGGTGCTTCTTCGCCAGACTGCCATTACCGGGCCGGTCAGGGGAGCGATCCACCAGGATATGCATATATCTGTCGCTCAAAGCGGTGAACTCTGCGACGGGAGACCGTATTTGGGCGGCCCGGAAGGAGTAAGGAGTACCCCATGCAGAACGGTCCCGCGGTACGGCGCCGCAAGCTCGGCGCCGAGCTGCGCACGCTGCGCACGGGGACGGGGCTCACCAGTGGCGAGGCGGCCCGTCTGGTGGGCTGGCACCAGTCGAAGGTGAGCCGTATCGAGACCGGCGCGAGCGGCGTGAAACCGGCCGATGTGCGGTTACTCCTGGATGCCTACGGGGTGCGGGACGGGCAACTGCGCGAGTTGCTGCTGATGTTGGCGGGGTCCGAGGAGGCGGGCGGCCGCAACCGGTGGTGGCACGCCTACCGGGGGATCCTGCCGCCCACCTACCGCGATTTCATCAGCCTGGAGTCGCAGGCGAGCGGGATGCGCACGCTGGAGACCACGGTGGTCCCGGGTCTGCTGCAGACGCCCGAGTACGCCCGCGCGGTCACCCGGGCGGCCGTGGAGGGAGTCGACGAGGATCGGCTGGACGCGCTGGTGGAAGTGCGGCTGGCCAGGCAGGACGTGTTGCGCTCGGATCCGCCGCTGGCGCTGAGCGCGGTGCTGGACGAAGCGGTGCTCAAACGCGACGTGGGCGGGCCGGGGGTGATGGCGCGGCAGCTGGCCCGGCTGGTCGAGGCGGCGCGGCTGCCCCAGGTGCGGCTCCAGGTGCTGCCATTCGCCGCGGGGGCGCATGTCGGCCTCACCGGCCCTTTCGTTATTTTCTCATTTCCGAGCACTTCTGATCTGGATGTGGTTGTTCTCGACCAGTTGACGAGTAGCCTCTATCTGGAGCGGAAAGAAGACCTCATGGCCTACTCCGAGGCCTTCAACACCCTTCAGATCCACGCCCTTTCACCCGAGGACTCGTTGGATTACATCGCCGGGATAGGTGACGGCGCGTAAGGAGGCACCATGCCAGCACTGCCTCGGAACGTCCCTGCCAGTACCGATCTGCACGACGTGCGATGGCTGCGCAGCAGCTACAGCACCGGAGCGAACAACTGCGTGGAGACGGCCCGGCCGCTCTCCGGCCCGCGGGCCGGACTGCTCGCCGTGCGCGACTCCAAGGACCCGGCCGGACCCGCGCTGCTCTTCTCCCCCGGGAGCTGGGCGGGGTTCGTGACCGCGCTCCGATGATCCCCTTCTCAACCGACCCGACCGAACAAACCGACTCGATCGGACACACCGAACCGATCGGACAGACCGAACCGATCGAACAGACCGACTCGGTCGACCCGATCGACCCAACCGATCCTCACTGATCCCTACTGATCAAATTCGATCACTTTCGTGCGATGCACGGCCGTGTCACGCCGACTCATGGTCGCGTCTCGCCGATCACCCGTACAGCGCGTTCGATCTCCGCCCCGGACAGGTCCGCCCGGGCGGTCAGCCTCAGCCGTGAGATGCCGTCGGGCACGGAAGGAGGACGGAAGCAGCCCACGGCCAGGCCTGCCGTACGGCAGTCCGCCGCCCATTGCACGGCCTGCTCCGGGGACGGAGCCCGCACGGAGACCACCGCGGCGTCCGGACGCACCGCCTCCAGACCCGCGGCGGTCAGGCGTGCGTGCAGCTCGGCGGCGACCGCGCGGGCCCGTGCCGCCCGCGCCGGCTCGCGTCGCAGCAGCCGCAGCGCCGCCAGCGCCGCGCCGACCGCGGCGGGCGCGAGGCCCGTGTCGAAGATGAACGTGCGGGCCGCGTTGACCAGATGGTCGATCACCCGCGCCGGGCCGAGCACCACCCCGCCCTGGCTGCCCAGCGACTTGGAGAGCGTGGCCGTGACGACCACGTCGTCGGCTCCGGCGAGACCGGCCGCCTCGGCCGCGCCCCGGCCGCCGTCGCCCAGCACCCCGAGCCCATGGGCGTCGTCCACGACCAGGCCCGCCCCGTGCTCCCGGCACGCCTCCGCCAGCGCGGTCAGCGGTGCCGCGTCGCCGTCGACGGAGAAGACCGAATCGGAGACGACGATCGCCGGTCCCCGGTGCGTGGCGAGCGCCTTGCCCACCGCCTCCGGATCGGCGTGCCCGACCACCTGCCTGGCCCCCCGGGCCAGTCGGCAGCCGTCGATGAGGGAGGCGTGGTTGCCCGCGTCGGAGACGATCAGGGAGTCGTGCGGGCCCAGCGCGGTGACCGCGGCCAGGTTCGCCGCGTAGCCGGACGCGAAGACCAGTGCGGCCTCGAAGCCGCAGAAGTCCGCCAGCTCCCGCTCCAGCTCGGTGTGCAGCTCGGTGGTGCCGGTGACGAGCCGGGAGCCGGTGGCACCGCCGCCCCACCGACGGGCGGCCGCGGCGGCCCCCTCGACGATCTCGGCGTGGTGGGCCAGACCCAGGTAGTCGTTGCTCGCCAGGTCCATCAGCGGCGAGTCGGCGGGGCGCGGGCGCAGGGTCCGTACGAGTCCGGCGCGGCGGCGCGCCTCGGCCTGCTCGTCGATCCAGCCGAACGCCATGGGTCCTCCGGGGCTTTTGTAGGTAGCGCACAGACCCTAGCGGCACGATCAGCCGCCCAGGGTGTGGCAATACCCACACGGTGATCCGTCTCCGTTGTGCAAACTCTCCTTGGCCCCGGGCGGTCCCGTACGACAGGATCGGGCCTCATGGACCTGCTGAACACGCTGGTGGACAAGGGGCTGCGGCGCGAGTTGCCGACCCGTGAGGAAGCACTCGCCGTGCTCGCCACCTCCGACGACGACCTGCTCGATGTGGTGGCTGCGGCCGGCAAGGTGCGCCGGCACTGGTTCGGCCGGCGCGTGAAACTCAACTACCTGGTCAACCTCAAGTCCGGCCTGTGTCCGGAGGACTGCTCCTACTGCTCCCAGCGCCTCGGCTCCAAGGCCGAGATCCTCAAGTACACCTGGATCAAGCCCGACGAGGCCTCCAGGTCGGCCGCGGCGGGGCTGGCCGGCGGGGCCAAGCGGGTCTGTCTGGTGGCCAGCGGCCGCGGCCCGACGGACCGGGACGTGGACCGGGTCTCCGAGACCATCAAGGCCATCAAGGACCAGAACGAGGGCGTCGAGGTGTGCGCCTGCCTCGGCCTGCTCTCCGACGGCCAGGCCGAGCGGCTGCGCGAGGCGGGCGCCGACGCCTACAACCACAACCTGAACACCTCCGAGGCCACGTACGGGGACATCACCACGACCCACACGTACGCCGACCGGGTGGACACGGTGCACAAGGCGCACGCGGCCGGGCTGTCCGCCTGCTCGGGCCTGATCGCGGGCATGGGCGAGAGCGACGCGGACCTGGTGGACGTCGTCTTCTCGCTGCGGGAGCTCGACCCGGACTCCGTTCCGGTGAACTTCCTGATCCCGATGGAGGGCACCCCGCTCTCCGCGGAGTGGAACCTCACCCCGCAGCGCTGCCTGCGCATCCTCGCGATGGTCCGCTTCGTCTGCCCGGACGCCGAGGTCCGCATCGCGGGCGGCCGCGAGGTCCACCTGCGCACGATGCAGCCCCTCGCCCTGAACCTGGCCAACTCGATCTTCCTCGGGGACTACCTGACCAGCGAGGGCCAGGCGGGCAAGGCCGACCTGGAGATGATCGCGGACGCCGGGTTCGAGGTGGAGGGCACCGACCAGGTGACGCTGCCGGAGCACCGGGCAGCGGCCGTCGGCGGCGGGTGCGGGTCGCACGGGAGCAACGGGTGCGGGTCGCACGAGGGCGCCGGGTGCGGGTCGCACGAGGACGCCGGGTGCGGGTCCGTCTGCGGCTCCCACGAGGGAGCGGACGTGTGCGGTACGGCCGCGGTGCCCGCCGCGAACGAGCCGCGCACCGACCTCGTCGCCGTCCGCCGCCGGGGCACGGGAACGGATCTCGCGCCCAATGCCTGACCTGTCCGCATCGACCGTGCCCGAACTGCTCGAGCTGGACCGCCGGCACGTGTGGCATCCGTACGGTCCGATGCCCGGCCGGGTCGACCCCCTCGTCGTGGAGTCGGCGAGCGGGGTCCGGCTCCGCCTCGCCGACGACTCCGGTGAACTCGTCGACGGCATGTCGTCGTGGTGGTCGGCGATCCACGGCTACAACCACCCGGTCCTGAACGAGGCCGCTCACGCGCAGCTGGGGCGGATGAGTCATGTGATGTTCGGCGGGCTCACACACGAGCCCGCCGTCCGGCTCGCAAAGCTCCTTGTCGACATGTCGCCGGACGGTCTGGAGCATGTGTTCCTGACCGACTCCGGGTCGGTGTCGGTCGAGGTCGCGGTGAAGATGTGCCTGCAGTACTGGCGCTCGCTCGGCCGGCCAGGCAAGCAGCGGCTGCTGACCTGGCGGGGCGGCTATCACGGCGACACCTGGCAGCCGATGTCGGTGTGCGACCCCGAGGGCGGGATGCACGAGCTGTGGACCGGCGTGCTTCCGCGCCAGGTGTTCGCCGAGGCACCGCCGGCGGAGTACGAGGAGTCGTACGCCGACCATCTGCGGGACCTGATCGGACGCCACGCCGACCAGCTGGCCGCGGTGATCGTGGAGCCGGTGGTGCAGGGCGCGGGCGGGATGCGGTTCCACTCCCCCGCTTATCTGCGGGTGCTGCGCGAGGCGTGCGACGCGCACGACGTGCTGCTGGTGTTCGACGAGATCGCCACCGGCTTCGGGCGCACGGGTGCGCTGTTCGCCGCGGAGCACGCGGGCGTCACGCCGGACGTGATGTGCGTGGGCAAGGCGATGACCGGCGGCTACATGACGATGGCGGCGACACTCTGCACCACTCGGGTGGCCGACGGGATCTCGCAGGGCGAGGTCCCGGTGCTCGCCCACGGGCCGACGTTCATGGGCAATCCGCTGGCGGCGGCCGTCGCCTGCGCCTCCATCGAGCTGCTGCTCGGGCAGGACTGGCGCGCGCAGGTCGTGCGCATCGAGGCCGGCCTGCGCGAGGGCCTCGCTCCGGCCGCGGAACTGCCGGGTGTCAAGGACGTCCGCGTCCTGGGCGCCATCGGGGTCGTCCAGCTCGACCACGAGGTGGACATGGCCGCGGCCACCCGGGCCGCCGTACGGGAGGGCGTGTGGCTGCGCCCGTTCCGCGACCTGATCTACACGATGCCGCCGTACGTCACCGGCGACGAGGACGTGGCACGGATCGCGCGCGCGGTGTGCGCCGCGGCGCGGGAGGGATGAGATGCCGGTACTGGTGATCACGGGCACGGGCACGGAGATCGGCAAGACGGTCACCACCGCCGCCATCGCCGCCGCGGCGCTCGCGGCCGGGCGTTCGGTGGCCGTGCTGAAGGCCGCGCAGACGGGGGTTCGGCCCGACGAGCGCGGGGACGCCGACGAGGTCGTGCGCCTCGCGGGTCCGGTCACGGCCGCCGAACTGGCCCGCTACCCCGAGCCGTTGGCGCCGGGTACGGCGGCCCGGCGTGCGGGCATGGCTCCCGTGCGTCCGCACGAGGTGGCCGAGGCCGCGGCCAAGCTGGCCGCCGAGCACGATCTGGTGCTGATCGAGGGGGCGGGCGGGCTGCTCGTCCGGTTCGACGAGGCGGGCGGGACGCTGGCGGACGCGGCGCAGCTGCTGAACGCGCCGGTAGTGGTCGTCACTCCGGCCGGTCTGGGCACGCTCAACACGACGGAGCTGACGGCTCGTGAACTGCGCTCGCGCGATCTGGAGCCGGCCGGTGTGGTGATCGGCAGCTGGCCCGATGCCCCGGACCTCGCCTCCCGCTGCAATGTCGCCGACCTGCCGGAGGTCGCCGGCGCCCCGCTGCTCGGCGCGCTTCCCGCAGGGGCCGCTGCCCTGCCTCCCGCGGACTTCCGCGCGGCGGCTCCGGGCTGGCTTGCGCCGCGCCTGGACGGAACGTGGGACGCGGAGGCGTTCCGGACCCGGGAGGCACCCTGACGGCACCGTCCGGGTCGATCCGGATCCGGGAAGCACCCTGACAGCACCGTCGGGGACTTCCGGATCCAGGAAGCGCCCTGACGGCACCATCGGGGTCGATCCGGTCCGGTGGGGACGGCGGCCTCCACGCCGAGCGGGGTGGTCGGGTGCCGGACGGTCAGGTGCGCGTCTGTCGGGTGCGCGCTGGTCGGACCCCGGACGGTCAGGTGCGCGATGGACGGGTGCCGGATGGCCGTCGGCACCGCCCCGCACCTGGCCACCGAGGTCCGGACCGTGCCGACGCGGACCGGCACCCCGAAGGGCGGCCTGCCGGCCCGCTCCCCGAGCGGGCCCAGCGGCCGCCACTGCCTGGCGTACTCCGGCGAAGCCGTGCGGGGCGGGCGACGTCGGCTGCGTCCCGCACGCCGGCATGAACACCGACCACGGCGTCGACGGACCGGCACGCGACTTCGCCGTGTGGGATGTCGGGCGTTTCGCCGGGGGTGCGACGGGGTTTCCCGGGGGACAATCACCGTAGGCCCGACCCTCCCGGGAGGTTGCCATGCGGTTGTTGTCGACCGGTTCCGGCACGGTGGCGCGCAGCCCCGTCCACCACCCGCTCTTCGCCCGCTGCTACGCCCGGTTCAGCGTGGCCGCCGAGACCCGGCTCGGGATGGCCGGGGTGCGCGAGCGGCTGCTGGCCGGGCTGTCGGGGCGGGTGATCGAGATCGGCGCCGGCAACGGACTGAACTTCGGGCACTATCCGGGGACCGTCGCGGAGGTCGTGGCGATCGAACCGGAGCCGCTGCTCAGGAGGATGGCCCTGCAGTCCGCCCTGCACGTCCAGGTCCCGGTCGACGTGGTGCCGGGGACGGCGGAGGCGCTGCCGGTCAAGAGCGAGGGCTTCGACGCGGTCGTGCTGTCGCTGGTGCTGTGCAGCGTGCGGGACGTGGCACGGGCGCTGGGCGAGGTGCGGCGGGTGCTCAAACCGGGCGGCGAGGTGCGGTTCTTCGAGCACGGCCGGGGCGGCGGCCGGGTGATGACACTGACTCAGCACACCCTGGACCGGACACTGTGGCCCGCGCTGAACGGCGGCTGTCATGTCGCCCGGGACCCGGTCGCCGCACTGCGCGAGGCCGGGTTCGAACTCGGCCCGTACCGGCGGGTGTTGCTGCCTGAGAAGGGCCCGAAGCTGCCCACCTCGTACTGTGTGCTGGGAACCGCCCGGCGGCCCGTCGAACCGGCGGCGCGCTGATTCCGGCGCGCTGCGGGCCGCCGCTCGTCACAGGCTCCAGCGGCGCAGCTCCCGGGCGATGTCGTCGATGCCCGCCTCACCGCTCTTGACCAGCCGGGCGAGGTCGCGGATCTGTTCGGGCGAGGTGACGACCTTCAGTCCGCTGGCGACCAGGTAGGCGTAGGCGACGGCCGAGGCGAACAGGGCGTTGGAACGCTCCAGCGCCGGAACGTGGACGAGCAGCTGCAGCAGGGCTGCGGCACGGGCGTGCGGGGTGTCGTAGACGGGCACGTCGAATATCTCGGCCCGGTGCCGGGCGACGGCGGCTACCAGGGCACCCCAGTCGGTGACCTGCGGGTCCCCCGGCGTCTTCCGTTCGGCGAGCATGAGAAGCCAGGCGAGGTCGATGCTGAGCTCGTTCAAGGGATCAGCTGCGGGCTTCGCCGGAGCCGGTGCCGCGTACCTCGCCGAACTCCTCGGCGAACACGGACTCGTACTGCTTCATGAAGTCGGCGGCGGCGTCCACGAAGGTGCTGCCCACTTCCCCGGTGTCCTGTCTGACCAGCTCTTCGATGTAGCGGTTGACGCTCATGCCGCGGGCCAGGGCGCGCTCGCGGGCCGCGCGGGCGGTGTCCTCGTCCACGCGCACGTTCAGCTGGGTCTTCGCCATGCTTCGAAGCTAGCGCCGAAGTGCTAGCAACGGCAAGGGCGGCCGGCTCTTCAGAGGGAGCGCCCAGAGGGATTCCGGCTGTGGGACGGGTCACATTAGGCTCGGCCGGTACGAGGGAGTCGACGATCGGAGGCGGTCTTGTCCACACCTGCTGCCGAACACGCCCCGGGCCGGGCGTACGACGGCTCGATCGCGGCCCGCACCCGCGGGCTGACCAAGGCCTACGGCTCGGGCGAGACGGCCGTACTCGCCCTGGACTCGGTGGACGTGGAGATCGCGCGCGGCCGCTTCACCGCCGTGATGGGGCCCTCGGGCTCGGGGAAGTCCACTCTCATGCACTGTCTGGCGGGCCTGGACGGCGTCTCGGCCGGGCAGGTCTGGATCGGCGGCACGGAGATCACGGGGCTGAAGGACCGGGAGCTGACCCGGCTGCGACGGGACCGGATCGGGTTCATGTTCCAGTCGTTCAACCTCATCCCGACGCTGACCGCGGCCGAGAACATCACGCTGCCGATGAACATCGCGGGCCGCAAGCCCGACCAGGCGTGGCTCGACCAGGTCATCGACACGCTCGGGCTGCGCGAGCGCCTGACGCACCGCCCGGCGCAGCTCTCGGGCGGTCAGCAGCAGCGCGTCGCCTGCGCCCGGGCCCTGGCCTCCCGGCCCGAGCTGATCTTCGCCGACGAGCCGACCGGCAACCTCGACTCGCGGGCCGGTCTCGAAGTGCTGGGCTTTCTGCGCAGGGCCGTGGACGATCTGCGGCAGACCGTCGTCATGGTCACCCACGACCCGGGCGCGGCCGCCCACTCCGACCTCGTGCTCTTCCTCGGCGACGGGCGGATCGTGGACCGGATGGAGCGGCCGACGGCTCAGGCCGTGCTGGAGCGCATGAAGGCGTTCGACGTGCTGCGCGGGCGGTTCGGCGACGACAGCACCGCCCAGGAGGACTGACCCCGTGCTCAAGGCGACCTTGCGGAGTTTCCTCGCGCACAAGGGCCGACTGGCCCTGTCCGCGCTGGCCGTCGTACTGTCCGTGGCGTTCGTCGCGGGCAGCCTGATCTTCTCCGACACCGTCACCCGTACGTTCGACCGGCTGTTCGCCTCGACCTCCGCCGATGTGACGGTCGAGCCGAAACAGGACCTGCAGTCCGCCAGGACCGCCGGTGCCGTGCAGACCGTGCCCGCGGCCCTGAAGGACCGGGTGGCCAAGGTCGCGGGAGTCGCGGCGGCGCATGCGGACGTGTCGGTTCAGAACGTGGTGGTGGTCGACCGCCGCAACAGGTCCGTCGGCCCGACCACCGGCGCCCCGACCATCGCCACCTCCTGGTACGTCACCCGTCGCAGCCCGGTGAAGCTGACCTCCGGTCATGCGCCGCACGGCGCGGGCGAGGCGCTGCTCGATGCGGACACCGCGGACAAGAAGCAGGTGCGGATCGGCGACACCCTGACCGTCCAGGCGCAGCCGGGCACGTTCCGGGCCAGGGTCGTCGGCATCGCCACGTTCACCACCACCAACCCGGGCGCGGCCCTGGTCTTCCTGGACCCCTCGGTAGCCGCCCGTGAGCTGCTCGGCTCGGCCGACCGGGCCACCAGCATCTCGGTGGACGCGGCCACGGGGGTGTCCGACGCGGAACTCAAGCGCCGCGTCGGAGAGGCGATCGGCACTGGCACCGGCACCTACGACCTGAAGACCGCCGGCGAGCAGGCCAAGTCGGCCGCGGCCCAGCTCGGCGGGTTCCTGGACGTCATCAAGTACGTGATGCTGGGGTTCGCCGGCATCGCCGTGCTCGTGGGCATCTTCCTGATCGTCAACACCTTCTCCATGCTGATCGCCCAGCGCACCCGTGAACTGGGCCTGCTGCGGGCCCTCGGCGCCGACCGGCGGCAGGTGCGGCGGTCGGTGCTCACGGAGGCCGTGCTGCTCGGCGTGGCCGGCTCGACGCTGGGCCTCGCGGCCGGGATCGGGCTCGCGTTCGGGCTGATCCGGCTGATGAGCGCGTTCGGGATGAACCTGAAGGCCACGGAGATGGTCATCGGCCGGCCGACACCCGTGGCGGCCTACACCGTCGGCGTCGGCGTCACCTTCGTCGCCGCATACCTGCCCGCGCGGCGCGCAGCGGCCGTCTCGCCGATGGCGGCTCTCGCGGACGCCGAAGTAACGGGCGTGGGCAAGCCGTTGAGGGTGCGGGCGGTCGTCGGCTCCGTGGTCGGGGCGGCCGGTGCGGCCGCGCTGGCCGGGTGCGCGACGGCGACGAAGACCGCGTCCGCGGCCTCCCTGCTGGGCCTGGGCGTGGTCCTGACGCTGATCGCGACGGTGATCGCCGGTCCGCTTCTGGTGCGGCCGGTGATCCGCGTGCTGGGCGGCGCCTTCCCCGCGCTGTTCGGATCGGTCGGCCGGATGAGCCAGCGCAACGCCCTGCGCAATCCGCGCCGCACCGGTGCCACCGCGGCCGCACTGATGGTGGGCCTCGCGCTGGTGGGCGGGATGTCGGTGGCGAGCGCCTCGATGTCCGCATCCTTCGACCAGCGGATCGACAGGACGCTGGGCGCCGACTTCGTCGTCCAGAACAGCAACTTCCTGCCGTTCACACGGGAGATCACCGACAAGGTGCGCGGCACCGAGGGCGTGCGGCTCGTCGTGCGACAGCGGTTCGCGCCCGTGGCCGTACGGCTCCCCGACGGCACACGCGTGAAGACGACCGCCGCCGGCTACGACCCGCAGGTCGACGAGGTCGCCCATGTGACCTACGCGGCCGGCGGCAGTACGGCGGCGCTCGCGGACGGCGGGCTCGGCATGGACGCGTCCTTCGCGAAGGACCACGGCGTGCGTCTGGGCAGCACCCTGCCCGTCGAGTTCCCCGGCGGGCAGCGGGCCCGGATGAGGGTGGGCGCCCTCACCGACCAGGGCGGCGGCGACGGGTTCGGCATGCAGGGCGGGCTGTTCTTCGGCATCCGCACGGTCGAGAAGTACGTCCCCGGCGGCCAGGACGCCGCTCTCTACGTCAAACGGTCCGCGGGCACCGGCGCCGGCCTGCTGCGCTCCCGCCTGGAGCGGACCCTCAGGCCGTATCCGCAGGTTCAGGTCCGCGACCAGGCCGACTACAAGAAGCTCGTGCACGACCAGATCGCCGTGCTGCTGTACCTCGTCTACGCACTGCTCGGGCTCGCGATCGTCATCGCCGTGCTCGGCGTGGTCAACACCCTGGCCCTGTCGGTGGTCGAGCGCACGCGGGAGATCGGACTGCTGCGCGCGATCGGGCTGAGCCGGCGGCAGTTGCGCCGGATGATCCGGCTGGAGTCGGTGGTGATCGCGGTGTTCGGTGCCGTCCTCGGACTGGGACTCGGGCTCGTGTGGGGCGTGTGCGCACAGCAGGTGCTGGCTCTGCAGGGCATGACCGCGCTCGCGTTCCCCTGGGGCACGATCGTCGCGGTGGTGATCGGCTCGGCGGTGGTGGGGATCGTGGCCGCCCTGCTGCCGGCGCTCAGGGCGTCGCGGATGAACGTGCTGGCGGCGATCGCGCACGAGTGACCGCGCGGGGGCGCGCATGATGGAATCGAAGATCCACACTCAAGTCATGTGCAGCAGAGGAGAGTTCATGCCGCGCCCCTTCCGCTTCGGAGTCAACCTGCTCACGCCCTCGCCCGCCGCCGACTGGCGGGCCAAGTGCCGCCGCGCCGAGGAACTGGGGTACGACGTGATCCTGGTCCCCGACCATCTCGGCATGGTCGCGCCGTTCCCGGCACTGATCGCCGCGGCCGAGGCGACCGAGCGGCCGCGGCTCGGCACGTTCGTGCTCAACGCCGGCTTCTGGAATCCGGTGCTGCTAGCCCGTGAGGTCGCGGCCACCGATGCCCTGACCGGCGGCCGCCTCGAACTCGGTCTCGGGACCGGGTACGTCCAGGCCGAGCACGAGGCGGCCGGACTGCCCTTCGGCTCGCCGCGCGAACGGGTGGACCACCTGCGGCACACGGTGGCGGAGCTGGACCGGCTGCTCGGCTCCGAGGAGTTCCAGCCCCGGCCCGTGCAGTCCCGGGTGCCCCTGCTGATCGGTGCCAACGGTGACCGGATGCTGCGCCTGACGGCGGAGCACGCGGACATCGCGGCCTTCACCGGTGCGCGGCCGGGTGCCACCCCGGGCACGCTCGCGCCGCTCACCGCCGAGGAACTGGACGGGCGGGTCGCCCACTACCGGGAGTCGGCGGCGGGCCGGACGGAACCCTCCGAGCTGAACCTGCTGATCCAGATCGTGGCCGTCACCGACGATCCGGAGCCCGTCCTCAAGCCGCTGCTCGAACGCCAGCCGGGACTCAGCCTGGAGCGGGCGCTGGAGCTTCCCATCATTCTGGTCGGCCCCCTGGAGGACGTGGTCGAGCGGGTGCGCGCGCAGCGGGAGCGGTTCGGGTTCTCGTACCTGACCGTCCTGGAGCCGTGCATGGAGGCGTTCGCGCCGGTCATGCAGCGGCTGCGGGAGGAGTCCGCATGCTGAAACGCGCGGACGGCCGCGGCCTCCTGTGATCGGGTGATCGCATGACCGAATTGCACATACGTTCCGCCGGACCCGCCGACCTGGACGCCGTTCTGGCCTTCTGGAAGACGTCCGCCGAGGGCACCAGCATCAGCGACGACCGCGCCGGAGTGGAGCGGCTGGTCGCCCGCGACCCTGAGGCACTGCTCCTCGCCGAGCAGGACGGCGAGCTGGTCGGCACCGTGATCGCGGGCTTCGACGGCTGGCGCTGCCATCTGTACCGGCTCGCGGTGGACCCGGACCGGCGGCGCCGGGGCATCGGCTCGGCGCTGCTGGCCGCCGCGGAGGAGCGGTTCGTGCGGCTCGGCGGCCGGCGCGGGGACGCGATGGTGCTGGTCCGCAACGAGAGTGCGCACCACGCCTGGCGGGCGGCCGGGTACGCGCCCGAGGAACAGTGGCGGCGCTGGGTGAAGCCCCTCACGGACTGAGCCCCCGAGGTCTCTTTGCTCATCCTTTACCATTGAGGGAGCACTCGGCCCTCCGTGAAAGGTTGTGAGCGTCCTCCGATGGACGAACCTCCCGGTCCGCGACACCGCGCGTTCCGCCCCGCCCTGTCCGATCATGGGACGGGGGTGACCCGATGACCGAAGTGCTCCTCCTTCTGGTGGCGATCCTGCTCTCGCTCGCCTGCGGCGCCTTCGTTGCGGCCGAGTTCTCGCTGACCACGGTCGAGCGCGGCGAGCTGGAGCGGGCCGCCGCACGCGGCGAGCGCGGCGCGGCGGGCGCCCTGAAGGCCGCACGGAATCTGACCTTCCAGCTTTCCGGCGCCCAGCTCGGCATCACCGTCACCAACCTGGTCGTCGGCATGCTCGCCGAGCCGTCGATCGCCAGGCTGCTGGCCGGGCCGTTCCGGGCGATGGGCCTGTCGCCCACCACCGCGAGTTCGGTCGCGCTGGTGCTGGGTACGGCGCTGTCCACGGTGTTCCTGATGGTCGTCGGCGAGCTGGTGCCGAAGAACTGGGCGATCTCCTCGCCGCTGGCCGTGGCCAAGCGGGTGGGCAACCCGCAGCGCTGGTTCAGCGCCGCCTTCCGCCCCTTCATCACACACCTCAACAGCACGGCCAACCATGTCGTGCGCCGCTTCGGCCTGGAGCCCGCCGAGGAGCTGGCCTCCGCGCGCGGGCCGCAGGAGCTGGCCGCCCTCGCCCGGCACTCCGCGAAGGCGGGCGCGCTGGAGGCGGACACCGCCGAGCTGTTCCTGCGGACACTGAACCTGGCCGACCTGAGCGCGCAGAACGTGATGACCCCGCGCGTCCAGGTCGTCGCCCTCGACACCCAGGCGACCTGCGAGGACGTGGCGAACGCGACCAGGGCCACGGGACTGTCCCGGTTCCCGGTCTACCGCGGCAGCCTCGACGCGGTCGTCGGCATCGCCCACATCAAGGACGTCCTGGTGCTGCCCGCCGACGAGCGGACCCTGCGCTCCGTCGCCCAGGTGATGCGCGAGCCGCTGCTGGTGCCGGAGTCCCTCACCGTCGACCGGCTGCTGGACCGGCTGTCCGGCAGGCGCACCATGGCCGTCGTCATCGACGAGTACGGCGGTACGGCGGGCGTGGCAACGCTGGAGGACATCGTCGAGGAGGTCGTCGGCGAGGTGCGGGACGAGCACGACCCGCACGAGACACCGGACCTCGCCCCCGCCGGCGCCGACGAAGCGGGCCGGGCCCTGTACTCCGCGGACGGCGCCGCGCGCACGGACCAGCTCGCGCGCGTGGGCCTGCGCGTGCCCGAGGGGCCGTACGAGACGCTGGCCGGCCTGGTCGCGACGGAGCTGGGCCGCATACCCGGGGTCGGCGACAGCGTGGAGGTCGCCGGCTGGCGGCTGGACGTGGTGGACGCCTCCGGGCGCCGGGCGGCCCGGGTGCTGCTGCACGCCCCGCTGGACGACGAGGAGAGCGACGAGAAGACGGAGCGGACCCGATGACCGCCGTTCAGCTGCTCATCGGCTTGGCGACGCTGGTCGTCAACGCCTTCTTCGTGGGCGCCGAGTTCGCGCTGATCTCCGTGCGCCGCTCGCAGATCGAGCCGCTCGCCCAGGAGGGCGACCGGCGCGCGAAGAGCGTGCTGTGGGGCCTGGAGCACGTGTCCGCGCTGCTGGCCGCCGCCCAGCTGGGGATCACGCTGTGCACGCTGGTCCTCGGCGTGGTCGCCGAGCCGGCGATCGCGCATCTGCTGGAGCCGGTCTTCCACGCGATCGGCGTGTCCAAGGGCGCGGGCCACGCGGTGTCCTTCGTGATCGCGCTGTCCCTGGCCACCTACCTGCACATGCTGCTGGGCGAGATGGTGCCCAAGAACGTCGCGCTCGCCGAGCCGGTGCGCAGCGCGCTGCTGCTCGGCCCTCCCCTGGTCACGCTGTCCCGGGCGCTGCGCCCGGTGATCTTCGCGATCAACGCCTTCGCGAACGGGCTGCTGAAGCTGCTCAGGGTGGAGGCCAAGGACGAGGTCGCGGCGACCTTCACGGACACCGAACTGGCCGAGATCGTCAAGGACGCCAGCCTGGCCGGCCTGATCGACGACCGCGCCCAGGAGAGGCTGCACGACGCCCTGAAGCTGGGCCGCAGACCGGTGCGGGACGTGGTCGTCCCGCTGGAGAGGGTGGTGTACGCGCGCGTGGGCGTCACGGCGGAGCAACTGGAGCGGCTGTCGGCCGAGTCCGGCTTCTCCCGGTTCCCGGTGGTCGACGAGGGCCGCCGGATCGTGGGCTACCTGCACGTCAAGGACGCGCTGGACGCCTTGCCCCGCGACGAGCCGTTCCGGCTGCGCGACATGCGGCCCATCGCACGCGTACGGGAGAGCACCCCGCTGGACGACGTGCTCACCGCGATGCGGGGCAGCCGTACGCATCTCGCCGGTGTCCTGGGCGAGGACGGGCGGCTGGCCGGGCTGGTGACCATGGAGGACGTCCTGCAGGAGCTGTTCGGTCAGCCGGCGTGAGCCGGGCGGGGGCACCGCTCGAGCCGGGCGGGGCCCCGCATGCGCCGTGCAAGGCCGCCCCGCATGCGCTGGGCGGGTGGCCCCCATGCACTGGGCGGGTGGCCCGTGTGCGCTGTGCGGGCCGCTGCGGTCGGGCCGTTCCGGCATTCCGAGGGCGACCGACCGGCGGGTATGGAACCGGGATACCATCGCTGTCGCCATGCAGACGAATCCCACGCCTCCCCCGTACTCCAGCCTGGTCGCGGTCGGCGACTCCTTCACCGAGGGCATGTCGGACCTGCTGCCCGACGGCTCCTACCGCGGCTGGGCCGACCTCCTCGCCGCCCGGATGGCCGCCCGCACCACCGGGTTCCGGTACGCCAACCTCGCCGTGCGCGGGAAGCTGATCGGGCAGATCGTCGACGAGCAGGTGGGCGTGGCGGCGGCGATGAACGCCGATGTGATCACGCTGGTCGGCGGGCTCAACGACGCGCTCAGGCCCAAGTGCGACATGGGCCGGGTGCGGGGCCTGCTGACCGAGGCGGTCGAGCGCCTGGCACCCAGCTGCAAGCAGCTCGTGCTGATGCGCAGCCCGGGCCGCGAGGGCCCGGTGCTCGAGCGGTTCCGCCCGCGCATGGAGGAGCTGTTCGCCTGCGTGGACGAGCTGGCCGCGCGGCACGGCGCCCTGGTGGTCGACCTGTACGGTGCGCCGTCGCTGGCCGACCCCCGGCTGTGGGACGTGGACCGGCTGCATCTGACGGCGGAGGGGCACCGCCGGGTCGCGGAGGCGGTGTGGCAGACACTCGGCCACGAGCCCGAGGACACCGAGTGGCGCACGCCGATACCGCCCACCGAGCCGCCGGGCTGGGCGACACGGCGCGCCGCGGACGCCCGGTTCGCCCGGCAGTACCTGCTGCCCTGGATAGGCCGACGCCTGACCGGCCGCTCCTCCGGCGACGGCCGCCCGCCGAAGCGACCGGACCTGCTTCCGTACGAGGCTCAGGCGTAGCGTCCTCGCCATGACCACCCGGGTGATCAGCGTCAGGGGCCGGATCCACGAGTTCGGCCCCCGGCTGGAACACGCCCCCGCGGACGTGGTCTACGTAGGCCGCCGCTGGACCATGGGCGGCTGGGACCTGCCCCGGCACCCGCTGTACAACCCCTTCGCCTACGACACCCCGCAGAAGAAGCGGGACGGCACCCGGGCCGAGGTCATGGCAATGTACCGGGCCCACCTGCTGGAGCGCCCGGAACTGCTGGACCTGGTCCCGGACCTGCGGGGAAGGACTCTGGCCTGCTGGTGTGCGCCCGAGCTGTGCCACGCGGACGTGCCGGCGTTGGCTTCGTCCTGGCACGCGAGGGCATCCTCCTCGACCAGGTGCGCCCGCTTCAGACCACCCGCTGGGCCGACGATGCCGAAGGCGCGGCCGATCTGGCGGTGCTGCTCGGCATCCTGATCACCGCGGCGGAGAGGCGTCCGCGACGCGAGGCAGTCATGAACGAACGCGACGTCCTGCTCAACGAGCTCGCGCAGGGGCTGCGCCCGATGTCAGAGGGCATCGAATGGTTCGACAGCCTCGGCCACGAAGAGCAGTCCGAAGTGCTGCTGTTCCTGCGCCACCACTGCGTCCAGGCGCGCGCCGTCGCAGAGGATGCACCGGAGAGCATCCGCCGTGCCGGGCTGCGCCCGACGCATACGCCCGCAGTGCTGATCTCACGAGGCCGGATGGACGAGCAACTGGGAAAGATCACCGGTCTCGCGCCTCTCGACGAACGCCGCAAGGCGTTCAGGCTGCTGATCGCGGTGCTCACGATTGCCGACGCGCGGCGCCGCGAGCGCTTCTGCTCCGGCGGCTGCAATCACTGGTGGCACAGACTGTCCGTCGCCTGACGACCCAGCACCGCACTCCTGAAAGTCAGTTCCCGGTTGAGCGTCTTCTGCGGAGCGGATCAGTTCCACCAGAAATCCCAGTGATGAGCCCCGATGATCCGCTCAGAGTACGCGGTCAGCGTGTACGGCCTGCTGCCCTGCCAGATGTTGTCCGGGCAGAAGGCAAAGTGCTCGGCCGCAACCAGGAGAGCCTCATGGGGAAGTCGTACACGTGCGTGCAGTCCTGCCAGTGCTTGGCCGTGGGGGCCGGGAGGTCTTCGGTCGACATGTTCCGACCTGTGGTGCGAACAGGTGCTGTCGTCGGCCGGAGGGGCGTGAGCGCAAGGCGATCACATGCGGTCGGTTGGTGCCGGGAACGATGCGAAGTGGGGTGGCCATCAGGCGAGATCGCTTTCGCCGTACTCGGAGACGTCGGAGGCGGGCTGGGTGGGCAGGCCGAAGGAGCACCATGCGGAGGTGCCGGGCTGCAGGGATTGTTCCTCGCGTGGCGGACGGGTTCGGTGTGCTCGCGTGTGGCCTGGTGGTCGACGATGGACAACAGGTCCTTGTCAGCGAACCGGCCGGTGACCGCGGCGGTGCCCAGGGCCCGGTCGACCTCTGCCACCGAGTAGAGCTCCTGGCCGACCGCCCCGAACTCGCCGATCTCCGCAGGCACATCAGCGACTTCGCCAAGATGATGAAGAACCTCTGAAGGCCGCCTCCTGCCGCGCTGGATCAAGGCGGTCGAGAGCAGCGACCTGCCGCCCCTGCACAGCTTCACCCGCAACCTCTACAAGGACTACGACGCCGTGACCGCCAGCCTGACCCTGCCCTGCTCCAGCGGCATGGTCGAGGGTCACGTGAACCGGGTCATTCTGTGGAATCAGCAGTGTCAAGCCGTGTGCTTGTGAATCACATTGAGGTAGTGCCGATCACGGTGCGGCACGTGGTTGTCCCGTCCCGGCAGGCTGAAGACCGCGCAGACGTCAGCGGGTTGGGTGATGAGGCTTGCCTGCCGGCCGAAGGTGAGGGTGCTGTTGACCGCATGTTGGCAGCCTGCGTTGTCCAGGGCGGCGATCAGCTCCTCGCGGAGGACGGTGGCGTCGAATGACTCGGAATCGGGCAGGACGAGCGGCGGAAGTCTGGCGGTCGAACCGGGCCAGAGGTTGATCCAGATCCCGCTGACGGCTCGCTGAGTGACCACGAGCCCCAGCCCGTCCCAGGAGTACGGGTAGCCGTCGATATCGGGTCCCTTCATGATGTGGGCGGGGTGCGGGCGCCCCGGGCCGAGAAGGTTTTCAGCCTCAGCCAGGGTCATTCCGCAGTTCAGGGGCCCGATCCGGCCAGTGCGGGAGAAGCCGACGAGTACGTCCATCAAGGTCACGACAGTGACTGTGACACTCTCCCGAGCCACTTCGCACTCCGATATCAGCGCGACGCCGGGACTGCGCCGCCTTGCCGGACGGCGATGAGTGGCAGAAGGCGTGCGGTGGCCCCGCGTTCCGCCTGCAGTTCGGCCCATGTCGTCTGGGCCCGTTCATGCATGATGACGGGATGAACCATAGCGACCAGCGCTTCCACGTCATCGTGCTGTCGAACTTCGCGAAGGGCTTCGACAAGTACGCGAACGCTTACGGTAAGGCGGGGATTCCGGAGAGTACCTATCCCGACCGGTTCCACCTGCTGACCCGTGCGGAGTTGGGAATCGGTATCGGCAAGGCGCGACGCTTGCTGGACCGTCTGGCCATTCCGGGTGACCGGCTGTTGGTGCTGGAAACCATGGTGGACCCCGACAAGCTGGTGCCCAACGTGTCGACCGGCCTCGGCATGGAACTGCACGAGGCTCGCATCCGGTTGTCAGCAGTCCATGAGCTCGACCGAGTAGGCGACGAGTTCACTTTGCGCCCGACGACCGTCGAGGACGCGATGGCGGCCTCCCTGCACCTGCATGGATCGGCACAGGGTCGCTACGCCGACACGCGACCGCGCTCGGTGTCGCTCCTGCCAGTCGCCTCCGCCTGCCAAGCCCGGTGTTCGTTCTGCTTCTCCTCGGCTTCGATCTCCAGCGACCAAGCGCCGGCACGGGTCCCGTGGGACGCGGTCGCCCACTGGCTGGAGCGCGCCCGTGCGGCGGGTGCCGAACGTGCAGTGATCACCGGCGGCGGGGAGCCCACGCTCATACCGTTCGAACAGCAGCTGCGACTGGTGTCCGCCTGCTCGGCGGTCTTCCCGAAGGTCGTCCTGATCACCAACGCGCACACCCTGGCGAAAGGCCGGCACGCCGACCGGGCCGGCCGCCTCGCAGCCCTGAGCGCCGCAGGCCTGAGCGTGCTGGCGGTCTCCCGGCACCATCAGGACGACGCCGTCAGCGAGCGGCTGATGATGCTGCGCACGCCGGTGAACTCTGTGATCGACACCTGGCGCGTGGAACGTGACCGCTGGCCGGGGCTGCGGATGAGGCTGATCTGCGTGCTCCAACACGGCGGCGTCGCCGATGCGGCCGAGGTCGCCGACTACCTTTCGTGGGCCGCGGCTCTCGGCGTCGAGGAAGTCTGCTTCAAAGAGCTCTATGTATCCACCAGCACCGAGTCGCTCTACTTCGACCGCGCCGCCAATGTCTGGAGCCGAGAGCACCAGGTTTCGCTGTCCATCGTCACCCGGTTCGCCGAGCAGCATGGCTTCGTACTGGCGAGCCGCCTGCCCTGGGGCGCGCCGGTCTACCACGGCAGCTGGGACGGACGGCCGATGCGGATCGCCGCCTACACCGAGCCCAGCCTGCTCTGGGAACGCACCAACGGGATCGCACGCAGCTGGAACGTCATGGCCGACGGGCGCTGCTACGCCTCCCTGGAAGACCGGGCCAGCGAGATCGTGCCGGAAGGTGCGGCGGCATGAGGTTCGAGGAGTTCCAGGAGTTCCGGCAGCGGCAACTCAGTGTTTTCCCGTCGCTTCTGGACGCCGCCGAGACCAACGTGTACCGGGCGCTTGCTCCGATGCGACGGGAACCGCCGACCGACATGAGTACGGTGCACCGGTGCGATCTCGCCCGTGCCTGGCTGCGGCGCTTCGAGCTGCCGGAAGGGTGGTCCGGCCACGCCATGGTCTGTCGCGGGGTCCGGCACGGGCTCGGTGTGGTGTTCCACTGGCTGCGCGCCGTGCAAGCGCGGTTGTGGCTGCCCAGCGACGTGTACCCGGTTTACTTCGAGCTGGCCCGCGCTGCGGGCCTGGCGCCCGCGTCCTACCCGACGCTACCGGCGCCGGCCCTGCCGAGATCGCCGGCGGACCACCGGCCCGAATACCTGCTGCTCGCCAACCCCAGCAAGCCGCTCGGCCGATACCTGTCCGATGCCGAGTGCGCCGCGGTGATTGCGTGGTTGCGGGAATCACCACGCCGCCGCCTGCTGATCGACAGCGTCTACGACCTGGGAGCCCCGTTCGCTGCCGGCACACGGCGATTGCTGGACACCGGTTGCGCGGTCCTACTGCATTCCGTCACCAAGGGATGGCTGTGGCCACGCACATTCGGCGTAGTCCTGCTGGGTCCGACGCAAGCCGAATTGGCCGAAGCGTTCCGGGCGGATCCGCCGACGCCGGCTCAGCTGAGGCTCGCCGACCGCCTGCTGACCGAGCACAGCGACGTACCCCGGCAGGTCGTCGACGAACTGGCCGCACGGGCTGAGCGGTTGTTCGAACGGTTGCCGGACGAGGTGCTCGGGGCGATTCCCACGGCGAGCCGGACGTGTCCCGGCAACTATTTCTTCCCGGTTGCAATCCCAGCGGAGACGCTCCAGCGTGAGTGCGGCGTGCTCGCCATGCCCGTCAGCGTGTTCGGGGAGAGCAGTTGGTCCGGCTCCATCCTGACCAGCCTTGCTGACGCTTTCGGCCCGACGCCGACGGTGGCGCGATGAAGCCACCGGAGGACCTGGCCGTATACGACGATGCGGACTTCTACGATCAGGAGTTCACCGCGCGCACCCACGACATCCCGTTCTTCCTCGGCCAAGCGGTCCGGGCGGGCGGGTCCGGTCCTGGAGGTGGCCTGCGGAACCGGGCGCATCACCCTGCCGATCGCGCGGGCGGGTGTCGAGGTCACAGGGCTTGACATCATGCCCTCAATGCTTACGCGTGCCCGTCAGCGGGCCGAGGACGAGCGACTGCCGGTCGAGTGGCTGGAACAGGACTGCCGAGACATCCGCTCTGACAGGCGCTTCGCCCTGGTGGTCTCGGCAACCAACGCGATGCAGCACCTGCACGACCTGGATTCCGTGGTCGCGTTCCTCGCCTCGGCGCGAAACGTGCTGCGACCAGGCGGGACCCTGATCCTGGACGTGTTCAACCCCGACATGGCCAAGCTGTGCCGGCTCCCCGAGTCGCCCCACCGCCACAAGTCGGTCGCGGACCGGGACGGGGCGAGGCTCGACGTGCGGGCGACGACCAGCTACGACGCCGCCGCCCAAGTGCTGCGCTTCACGCTGGGCTACCTACGCGACGGCGTGTGCGTACGCGCCAAGAAAGTCAGCATGCGCTGCTTCTTTCCCGAGGAACTCTTGGCGCCCTGCCGGCTGGCCGGTCTCAACGTCGCGCGGCGCTACGGGGACTACGATCAATCCCTGTTCACGAGCACCTCGCCGAAGCGGCTCCTGTTCTGCCACTCCCAAACCGCCAACGGCCAGATCGGCGATCCGCCGTCGGTACCGGTCATGCATCCGAGCTAAGCCGGCACCGCATTCCGGGCAACAAGCCTGTTCGGAGGCCGCACGAGCGGTGATCCTCGCTGTCGCCCCCGCGTTCCGGACTGGTTAACCCCATGGGTACACCGTCCGGGGACGGCCGGACAGGCGCCCACTTTAGCGCTGAACTGGGCAAAGCCTTCTGGGTCACCCCTGCAGACCGCACAAACCCCGGCCCTGTGACGGACTGGCAACAGGTGGGGCCCTAACCCGGAGCCCCGCCCGTCGGCCGCACGCGGCAACGGGGTGGAGGCCTGCAGCCGCCGTAGGCGGCGCGGCTCCAACCAGCCGCGA
Organism: Streptomyces sp. NPDC020362; assembly: GCF_040642095.1. Classification (NCBI taxonomy): domain Bacteria; kingdom Bacillati; phylum Actinomycetota; class Actinomycetes; order Kitasatosporales; family Streptomycetaceae; genus Streptomyces; species Streptomyces sp. NPDC020362. Next base: position 20,757 of record NZ_JBFAET010000061.1, on the reverse strand, counting down.
TTGACCGCGTCGTACATCGCACCGTGCCCACGCCGGTGCTCGGCTGTGAGCGTCAGCTCAACCAGCGACGTCACCGGGCCGAGCACAGCACCGCGCCGGTGAGCTCGAAGAGCGCATCCGCCCGGACAGTAGAGGCAGTCGTAGAACTGGACACGAAAGCGGGACAGCATGCCCAGCGTGGCGTCAGCGGACTGTTCAGGGGCGAGACTCTTCACCAGCGGCCGTTCTTTCACGCGACGTTGCTCGACACGTCGAAGCGTGAAGAACGGCCGTCCTGCTGCCGCAGGAACGAACCAGGATCAGCAGGTCAGGTGAACCGGCGAGGTCGAACAACACGCTGATGTCTGGCTCTGGTGTGCGGGCGGGGCCTGGGCCCGGTCGTTTGGGTGGTGTGATCGCCGTCGCTGTGCATATTCGTGTGGCCCTTTAGAGTCGTTTCGCCTTTCTTCGATGGCGCCGGCGCGCCCTTGACTGTGTGCGCCGTCTGGCGCCCGATGTGACACAAGCGGGCTCCACCGCGTGGCGATGGAGCCGTGCCTCGAGGAGGAACGTTCATGCAGGCCCGGAGGATCGGCGCCGTCGCCGCAACAGCAGTGGCGCTGGTGGCAGCCCGCGACCTTGTCCAGAAGCGGCACGCACTGCTGCGGAACTTCCCCGTGATCGGGCACGCCCGGTACCTGCTGGAGACGATCGGGCCGGAGCTGCGGCAGTACATCGTGACCTCCAACGAGGAGGAGCGCCCATTCAGCCGTGACCAGCGCACCTGGATCTACGCGTCGGCGAAGGAGCAGAACAACTACTTCGGGTTCGGAACCGAGGTCGACGTCGAGCACGTCCAGGGGCACGCCTACCTGAAGCAGCGCACCTTCGCCGGCGCTCTGCCCGACGCGCACGACCCGCAGGCCCCGCTGCCCTCGGCCAAGGTGCTGGGCGGGCCGCGCGGGCGTGCGAAGGCCTTCCGGCCGGCGAGCGTCGTGAACATCTCTGCGATGAGCTTCGGCTCGCTCTCCGGCGCGGCCATCACGGCGCTCAACAAGGGAGCGGCGCTGGCCGGCACGATGCACAACACCGGCGAGGGCGGCCTGTCGCCGTACCACCGCAACGGCGGCGACTTGGTGCTGCAGATCGGCACCTCGTACTTCGGCTGCCGCAACGAGGACGGCAGTTTCAACCTCGACAAGCTCAAGGACGTGGTCGCGAGCGCCCCCGTCAAGGCGATCGAGATCAAGCTCTCCCAGGGTGCCAAGCCGGGGCTGGGCGGGATGCTGCCGGGCGCCAAGGTGACCCCGGAGATCGCCGAAATCCGCGGCATCCCCGTCGGCAAGGACTGCGCCTCCCCGTCGCGGCACACCGCGTTCAGCGACGTCGACTCGATGCTCGACTTCGTCGAGCTGCTCGCCACCGAGACCGGTCTGCCGGTCGGAGTCAAGAGCGCGGTGGGCGAGCTGGGCTTCTGGCAGGAGCTGGCCGCGCTGATGGCGCGTGGTGACCGTGGCGTCGACTTCGTGACTGTCGACGGCAGCGAGGGCGGCACCGGAGCGGCGCCGCGGATCTTCGCCGACTCGGTGTCGCTGCCGTTCCGGATGGGCTTTTCCCGGGTCTACGGCACCTTCGCCGAGCTCGGGCTCACCGACGAGCTGACCTTCATCGGCTCTGGCAAGCTCGGCCTGCCCGAGAACGCCGCGGTCGCCTTCGCTCTGGGAGCCGACATGATCAACGTGGCCCGTGAGGCGATGCTGTCGATCGGCTGCATCCAGTCGCAGAAGTGCCACACCGACAAGTGCCCCACCGGCATCGCCACCCAGAACCAGTGGCTGGCCCGCGGCCTGGACCCGACCTCGAAGGCCACCCGGGCCGCTGTCTACCTGCGCACCCTGCGCAGGGAGCTGATGAAGGTCTCGTCGGCTGTCGGCGTCGCCCACCCGGGACTCATCACCGCCGACGACATCGAGATCATGAACGGCGACTACGAGGCCCGCACCCTGGCCGGCGTCTACGGCTACAAGGACGGCTGGGGCGAGCTCGGCCCGCACCTTGCCAAGGAGATCACCGAGCTGCTCGTCGGTACACCGGCCTCCACGAACACCCGGCCGGAGTGATCGCAACGTGTCCGAAGAAGTGAGATTCAAGAGCGTCGTCGGCCCCGAGCTGGCCGGGTCGATCGACCTGCCGGAGGGCGAGGTCCGGGGCTGGGGGATCTTCGTCCACGGATTCACGCTCGGCAGGAACTCGCCGGCCGCCTCGCGGGTCAGCAAGCAGTTGGCCCGCGAGGGGATCGGCATGCTGCGCTACGACAACCTCGGGATCGGCGATTCCGACGGCGACTGGGGTGACGGTTCCTTCACCGTCAAGGTCCAGGACAGTGTCCGCGCGGTAAACCTGATGGCAGAGCGGGGGACTCCGGCGGATCTGCTGGTGGGTCACTCGTGGGGAGGCGCCGCCGCCATCGCTGCGGCGGCCGAGGCGACCGGCGTCCGCGCGGTCGCCACGATCGGGGCGCCCGCCGACCCCAGCCACGTGGAGCACCAGTACGACGCGGTCGTCGACCGCGTGCTCAGTGAGGGGCAGCACGAGTGGTTCGTCGGCGGGCGGACCCTGGTCCTCAAGCGCGCCTTCGTCGAGGACGTCCGCCGTGCCCGTCTGCACGACCGGGTCCGTGAGTTGGACCGGCCGCTGCTCGTGATGCACTCGCCCACCGACGACACTGTCGATATCGCCAACGCCGGGGAGATCTTCCGCGAGGCGCGGCACCCGCGAAGCTTCGTCTCGCTCGAAGGAGCAGACCACCTCCTGACCGCACGAGGGCAGGCGCAGCGAGCCGCCCACATCATCAGCGCCTGGGCCGACCAGTACATCCACGCCTCACGACCCGCAGGAAAGGACGTCTTGGGCGCTTGAGAGGTCGTTTTCACCTGATTAGAGCAACTTCAGGCACCCCAGTACAGCGCTCTCGCCTCTCGCGTGACAGGCCCGTCCGCGACGAGATCAATCTCCTCTACGGCACATCTTCCAGCGAGCCAGACTTTTGTCGATGAGGATGGCAATTCGGGCCGGCGCGGGATCTCACCAGCCGCAGGGGCGCAGTGACGCCTCAGAAGTCACACCTCGGCGGGTGGAGCTGTTTTGCAAGGTCTTGCTCTTGCGCAGGCGGAGGTCTATGACTGCGGCCATGGGTGTCACACCGTCCGGCGACGGCCGCCCGCCGAAGCGACCGGACCTGCTTCCGTACGAGGCTCAGGCGTAGCGTCCTCGCCATGACCACCCGGGTGATCAGCGTCAGGGGCCGGATCCACGAGTTCGGCCCCCGGCTGGAACACGCCCCCGCGGACGTGGTCTACGTAGGCCGCCGCTGGACCATGGGCGGCTGGGACCTGCCCCGGCACCCGCTGTACAACCCCTTCGCCTACGACACCCCGCAGAAGAAGCGGGACGGCACCCGGGCCGAGGTCATGGCAATGTACCGGGCCCACCTGCTGGAGCGCCCGGAACTGCTGGACCTGGTCCCGGACCTGCGGGGAAGGACTCTGGCCTGCTGGTGTGCGCCCGAGCTGTGCCACGCGGACGTGCTGGCGGAGCTGGCGGACACGGACGACGTGACGCGGCTCTCGTAGCATCCACCGAACCGCCCGATGGCGCTGGCCTGCATAAATCGCCAGTACAATCCGTACACGTGACTTCAGCGCCCGCCAAGCCCCGCATCCCGAACGTCCTCGCCGGACGCTACGCCTCCGCCGAGCTCGCCACGCTCTGGTCGCCCGAGCAGAAGGTGAAGCTGGAGCGGCAGCTCTGGCTCGCCGTGCTGCGGGCCCAGAAGGACCTCGGCATCGAGGTGCCGGACGAGGCGATCGCCGACTACGAGCGCGTCCTCGACACCGTCGACCTGGCCTCGATCGCCGAGCGCGAGAAGGTTACCCGGCACGACGTGAAGGCGCGGATCGAGGAGTTCAACGACCTCGCCGGGCACGAGCACGTGCACAAGGGCATGACCTCCCGTGACCTCACCGAGAACGTCGAGCAGCTGCAGATCCGGCTGTCGCTGGAGCTGATGCGCGACCGTACGGTGGCCGTCCTGGCGCGCCTGGGCAAGCTGGCCGGCGAGTACGCCGAGCTGGTCATGGCCGGCCGCTCGCACAACGTTGCCGCGCAGGCCACGACCCTCGGCAAGCGCTTCGCGACCGCCGCCGACGAGCTGCTCGTGGCGTACGGGCGGGTCGAGGAGCTGCTCGGCCGCTACCCGCTGCGCGGCATCAAGGGCCCGGTCGGCACCGCGCAGGACATGCTGGACCTGCTCGGCGGGGACGCCGGAAAGCTCGCCGACCTGGAGAACCGGATCGCGCAGCACCTGGGCTTCTCGCAGGCCTTCACCTCGGTCGGCCAGGTCTACCCGCGCTCGCTGGACTACGAGGTCGTGACCGCGCTGGTGCAGCTGGCCGCCGCGCCGTCCTCGCTGGCCAAGACGATCCGGCTGATGGCCGGGCACGAGCTGGTCACCGAGGGCTTCAAGCCGGGCCAGGTCGGCTCCTCGGCGATGCCGCACAAGATGAACACCCGCTCCTGCGAGCGCGTCAACGGTCTCATGGTGATCCTGCGCGGCTATGCCTCGATGACCGGTGAGCTGGCGGGCGACCAGTGGAACGAGGGCGACGTCTCCTGCTCGGTGGTGCGCCGGGTCGCGCTGCCCGACGCGTTCTTCGCGCTCGACGGCCTGCTGGAGACCTTCCTGACCGTCCTCGACGAGTTCGGCGCGTTCCCCGCGGTCGTCGCCCGCGAGCTGGACCGCTACCTGCCGTTCCTCGCCACCACCAAGGTGCTCATGGGCGCCGTGCGGACCGGCGTCGGCCGCGAGGTCGCCCACGAGGCGATCAAGGAGAACGCCGTCGCCACCGCGCTCGCGATGCGCGAGCAGGGCGCCGAGCGCAACGACCTGCTCGACAAGCTCGCCGCCGACGACCGCCTGCCGCTGGACCGTGCGCAGCTGGCGGCGCTGATGGCCGACAAGCTGTCCTTCACCGGCGCGGCCGCCGCCCAGGTCGGCGTGGTCGCCGGCCGGATCGAGGAGATCGTCAAGCAGCACCCGGAGGCCGCCGGCTACACCCCCGGAGCGATCCTCTGACCCGCTTCACCCGGGCCGAACTGGAGGCCGCCCGCGACCGACTCGTCCCCGACGTGGTCGCGGACGGCCTCCATGTGCTGTTCTGCGGTATCAACCCCGGCCTGATGACGGCCGCCACGGGCCATCACTTCGCCCGCCCCGGCAACCGCTTCTGGCCGGTGCTGCACCTGTCCGGCTTCACCCCGCGGCTCATGCAGCCCGCGGAACAGCAGGAACTGCTGTCGTACGGACTCGGCATCACCAATGTGGTGGCGCGGGCGACGGCGCGGGCCGACGAGCTGAGCGCGGCCGAGTACGCCGAGGGCGGTCGGCTGCTGACGGCCAAGGTGACGCGGTCGCGACCGAGGTGGCTGGCCGTGGTCGGGGTGACCGCGTACCGGGCCGCCTTCGGGGACCGCAAGGCTCAGGTGGGGCCGCAGGAGCGGACCATCGGGGACACACGGGTGTGGGTGCTGCCCAATCCCAGCGGGCTCAACGCCCACTGGACGGCGGCGACGATGGCCGAGGAGTTCGCACGGCTACGGGTGGCTGCGCAGGCCTGAGGAGCCACGGCGGGCCCGTCCCGGTCACGCAGCCGACGTCCGTGTGATCCGGCAGAGCGGGCTCCCCCGACCGTCGACGGGCCCTCAGGCGTCCCTGCGCCGGACGCTCCAGGCTCCCGCGCTCAGCGCCGCAGCCGTCCACAGCGCGGTCACCGCGAGCCCGGTCCACGGGCCGAGCGCCCCGTCCCAGGTGCTGTGCAGGGCGACCTGGCCGGCCCGGTCGGGCAGGAAGTCGGCGACACCCCCGGACAGGTCTCCGACGACGAAGGAGACGATCAGCAGGAACGGGATCAGGGCGGAGAGGGTCGCCACTCCGCTGCGCAGGACGGTCGCCAGGCCGACGGCGAACAGCGCCATCAGCGTGAGGTGGAGGCCGCAGCCGACGGCGCCGCGCAGTCCCTCGGCCCAGGACGGACCGGACGCGCCGAGGACGGCCTTGCCCACCAGCAGGGTCACCGTTCCCGTGAGCAGGCCGGCGGCGAGCGCGGGCAGGGCGATCGCCGTGGCCTTCGCGGCGAACCACCGCAACCGGTCGGGCGCGGCCGCCAGCGTCAGCCGCAGCGCGCCGCCCCGGAACTCCGACGACACGGCCGTCGTACCGAACGCGATCGCGGCGATCTGCCCGAAGCTGACGCCGAAGAACGCCGAGAACAGCGGGTCCGTGCCGTCGGCGTCGGCGGCGGCGAGCGCGGAGAACGCGGCGGTGGCGACGAGCATCGCGGCCAGGCTGCCGACAAGCGGGCGCAGGGTCCGGATCTTGATCCACTCGGCGTGCAGAACAGGTACGAACGGCATGGTCAGACCTCTTGTGGGTGGGCGGTGAACTCGGCTTCGGCCGCGGTCAGATCGAGGTAGGCCTGCTCCAGGGTGGCCTCCTGGGTGGCCAGTTCCAGCACGGGGACGCCCGCCTCGGACATGAGGCGGCCGAGGTCGTCCACGCGCGCGTGCCGCACGGTCCACGTCCCGTCCCCGTCCCGGGAGGCGTCGTGGCCGTGGCGGGCGAGCAGGTCGCCGAGCACGGCGGCGTCGGTGGTGCGGATCCTGACCTGGGGCCGCACGCGCGCGTGGATGAACTCCTGGACGGGGGTGTCGGCGAGGAGGCGGCCGCGGCCGAGGATCACGAGGTGGTCCGCGAAGGCTGCGGTCTCGTTCATCAAGTGGCTGGAGACCAGGACCGTACGCCCCTGTGCCGCGAGCCGGCGCAGCAGCGTGCGGATCCAGACGATGCCCTCCGGGTCGAGGCCGTTGGCCGGCTCGTCCAGCAGGATCACCTCGGGGTCGCCGAGGAGCGCGGCGGCGATGCCGAGGCGCTGGCGCATGCCGAGGGAGTACGTCCTCACCCGGCGCCGGGCCACCGCGGCGAGTCCCGTCTCCTCCAGGACGCCGTCGACGCGGCGCAGCGGGATGCGGTTGCTCGCCGCCAGGGCCCGCAGATGATCGCGCGCGGTGCGGGATCCGTGCGCCGCCCGCGCGTCCAGCAGGGCGCCCACCCGGCGCAGGGGCTCGCGGAGTTCGGCGTAGGGGCGACCGCCGAGGGTGGCGGTGCCGGAGGTCGGCCGGTCCAGGCCCAGGACGAGCCGCATGGTGGTGGACTTTCCGGCGCCGTTGGGGCCGAGGAAGCCGGTGACGCGCCCGGGGCGGACGCTGAAGGTGAGGTGGTCCACGGCCCGCCGGGTGCCGTACTCCTTCGTGAGGTCTTGTACGTCGATGCTGGTCATGGCATCAGCCTGGCCGGGTGCGCGGCTCGGCTCCTCCCCCGCGGGTGGAGATCGTCTCCCCCGTGCGGGGGAGGTCAGTTGTCCGTGCCACCTGCGACGATGTGCCCATGGTCCGCTTCCTGCGCCCGCTGCTTCGCGGTACGACATACACGCGACTGCTGCATCTGTGGGTTCCCATGCTGATCGTCAGTGTGTGGCTGTTCATCGACATGTCGACTCCATGGGTGCCTGCGCTCTGTCTCGTCCCGGTCGGTCTCCTGCCCGCCGTGCGGATGGGCGAGGGCGTCCAGGCCCGGCTGCTGCTGACGCCCGGCGAGGAGGAGCCGGGCATCTCCGTGACGCCGTCGGCGAGTTGGCGGGACCGGCTGCGCACGGTGCTGTGGCTGGAGTTGCGCATGGTCCTCGGTGCGGCCGCCATGTTCGCCACGGTGTGGCTGCCGATCATCGCCTACCAGCTGGCCGAGTTCGGCCGGGGACACCGTCCTTCCGGCCTGCCCCTGCTGGACCGGCTGCCGCCGGGCCGGGCGGTCGCCCTGCTGGTGCCGCTTCCGCTGCTCGCCCTGTACGGGGCAGTCGTCGGACTCGGCGCGCTGGTCACCATGTGCGCGCGCCGGCTCCTCGGGCCGTCCGCCGCCGAACGGCTGGCCGCCCTGGAGGAGCGCACCGAGCAACTGCTCGAACGCACCCGGATCGCACGGGAGTTGCACGACTCCATCGGGCATGCCCTGACGGTGGCGGTGGTACAGGCGGGTGCGGCGCGGTCGGCGGGCGATCCGGCGTTCACCGACCGGGCTCTGGAGGCCATCGAGGACACCGGCCGGGCCGCCCTCGCCGACCTGGAGCGGGTCCTCGGGGTGCTGCGCGAGTCGGAGCGGCCCGCGAGCTCCCGGCCGACACTGGCCGACGCCGACCGCCTCCTGGAGTCGGCGCGCGCCTCCGGTGCCGAGGTCGACGCCGAGGTGACCGGGCCCGTGGCGGAGGTGCCGGGGCCGGTCTCGCGGGAGGGGTACCGCATCCTGCAGGAGGCGCTGACCAATGTCCTGCGGCACGCGGGGGCCGTACCCGTGCGCGTCCGGGTGTCCGTGGCCGACGGCACGCTCGCGCTGGAGGTGCGCAGTCCGCTGCCGGGGGCGATACCGGGGCCCGGGCGGGGCAGCGGGCTGCGCGGCATACGGGAGCGCGCGGCACTGCTCGGGGGCAGCGCCCGCACGGGACCCGACGGGGGCGACTGGCAGGTGCATGCGGAGCTGCCGGTCGGTTGATCTACGCTGGCCGGATGCCGGTCACCATTCTCCTCGTCGATGACGAGCCCCTCGTCCGCGCGGGTCTTCGGGCTGTGCTGGAGGCGCAGCCCGACATCGAGGTGGTGGGCGAGGCGGCCGACGGCGCGGCCGTCATCCCGCTGGTACGCCGACTGCGCCCGGACGTGGTCGCGATGGACGTCCGCATGCCGCTGATGGACGGGATCGAGGCCACGCGCGCGGTGCTGCGCACGGTCGACGCGCCGCCCAGGATCCTGGTGGTGACCACCTTCGAGGACGACGAGTTCGTGTACGAGGCGCTGCGCGCGGGTGCCGACGGGTTCCTGCTGAAGCGGGCCAGGCCGGCCGAGATCGTCCATGCGGTGCGGTTGGTGGCGGAGGGCGAGTCACTGCTGTTCCCCGCCTCCGTACGCCGGCTCGCCGCCCGGTACGGCGACGGGGACCGCGCGGCCCGTGCCCCGCTGTCGGAGGCCGGGCTGACGGAGCGGGAGGAGGAGGTGCTGCGGCTCATGACGCGCGGACTGTCGAACGCGGAGATCGCCGCCCGGCTCGTGGTCGGGACGGAGACGGTGAAGTCTCATGTGAGTGCCGTGCTGGCCAAGCTGGGGGCGCGCGACCGCACCCAGGCGGTGATCGCCGCGTACGAGTCGGGATTCGTCGCGCCGGGCTGATCCACGGGGACCGCCGGGTCGGCGGTCCCCGGCACTCGCAGGGGTGGTCCGGGCCGAGTACGATCCGCCCCAACACGCCCGCGAGCTGGAAGGACGGACGGTGGCGCAGCTGACCGGCGGCGATCCCTCGCTGCTGCGAAGGATCAATTCCGCGGTGGTGCTGCACGCGCTGCGTGCCACGGACTGCGCGACGCTCACCGAGATCACCCGGGTCACCGGACTGTCCCGGCCGACCGTCGAGGGGGTCGTGGAGGGGCTCATCGAGGCCGGGCTCGTGGTCGAGACGGCGGCCGAGGAGGGCATCGCACGCCGCCAGGGGCGGCCCGCCCGCCGGTTCCGGTTCCGGGCCGAGGCAGGGCATCTGCTGGGCCTGGAGATCGGCGCGCACCGGGTCGCGGCGCTCCTGTCGGACCTGGACGGACGGGTGCTGGGCGCGCAGGCCAAAGAGGTGGACGAGACGGCTCCTGCGGACGAGCGGCTGGACCGGCTGCGCGGGGCTGTCGCCGAGCTGCTGCGCCGGGCCGGGGTCGCGCGCAGTTCGCTGCGGGCGGTGGGCGTGGGCACACCGGGCATCGTGGAGGCCGACGGAACGGTCCGGCTGGGCACCGCCCTGCCGCAGTGGACGGGCCTCAGGCTCGGTGAACGGCTCAGCCGCTCCTTCAAGTGCCCGGTCCTGGTGGAGAACGACGCCAACGCGGCCGCAGTCGCCGAGCACTGGAAGGGCGCGGCCACCCAGACGGACGACGTGGTGTTCGTGCTCGCCGGACTGAGTCCCGGGGCCGGCTCGCTGATCGGGGGGCGGCTGCACCGGGGGTACGGCGGGGCGGCCGGGGAGATCGGCGCGCTGCACCTGCTGGGCCGGGAGGCCACGCCGGAGGCGCTGCTGTCCACCACCGACGAGCCGCTGCACCCGCTGGACGAGCCGGCGGTCGCCGAGGTGTTCGCGCTGGCGCGGAAGGGCGACCAGCGGGCGCGGGCGGCCGTGGAGCGGTTCATCCAGCGGCTCGTGCACGACGTGGCCGCGTTGGTGCTGGCCCTCGACCCGGAGCTGGTCGTGATCGGCGGCTGGGCGGCCGGCCTGGACGGAGTGCTGGAGCCGCTGCGCCGCGAACTCGCGCGCTACTGCCTGCGCCCGCCCAGGGTGACGCTCTCCCTGCTGGGTGAGGCGGCCGTGCCCACCGGGGCGCTGCGGCTGGCCCTCGACCATGTCGAGGAGCAGCTGTTCGCAGTGGACGGGACGGTGACGGCGCGGCGCTGAGCCGACCGCCACCGATGCGGAAGCGGGTCTGCCGGCCCGACGCGGACGCTGCGGGACCGCCCGCCGCGGAAGCGGCTCCGCCGACCGACGCGAAAGCGTCTCTGCCGACCGATGCGGACGCTGCGGGGGGGGGGGAGAGAGACCGGCCGCCGCCGACCCGGCCACGACCGGGACGCCGCCAGATCAGGCCACGACCCGGACACCGCTGGATCAGCTGGCCACCCGACGACAACCCGGACCACGCCGGATCGGCCGCCCGCTCTCCGGTCGGTCGCAGAACGCCGCGCGCCCCGGCGGAGTTCCGGGGCGCGGTGGGGTGAGGAGGCTCAGGAGGCCCGCTGCTCGGGGTCGTGGTGTATCTCCACGCCGGGCGAGTCGCCGAAGGTGAGGCGGCAGGTGTCGGCCCGGTAGGTCGCCACGGAGAGCGCCGCGGTGCGGCCCTCGGCGAAGAACCGGGTGGTGACGACCAGGACGGGGGCGCCGGGCAGCCGGTCGAGGTCCTTGGCGTCGTCCGCGCGGGCCGAGCCCAGCTCGACGGCGCGGTCCTGGCTCTCCAGGTCCAGGCGCTGCAGTTCGCGCAGCACCGCACGCGCGCGTGCCGGGCCGGACGGGGCGTCGATCGCGGTGAGGTCGGGAACCGAGGCCGCCGGGATGTAGAGCAGCTCGGTGGCGACGAGCTGGCCGTGGGACATCCGGGAGCGGCGCACGATGTGCACGGGCTCGCCGGCACCGCTCTCCAGGGCGGCGGCGACGGCCGCGGGCGGCGCGGACTGGACGCTGTCGGTGGGCTGCCAGGCGTCGTCGGCCGCCCCGGGCCAGGCGTGCTGCCGGGTGCCGACGGCCACGCCCACGCGCGGGGGCGCGACGGTCGTGCCGACGCCGCGGCGGCGCTGCAGGCGGCCCTCCAGCTCCAGCTGCTCGAGGGCCTGGCGGAGCGTGGCCCGGGCCACGCCGAAGCGGGCGGCGAGGTCGCGCTCGTTGGGCAGGATCTCACCGACCGAGAACTCGGAGTCCAGTGCCTCACTGAGCACGGTCTTGAGATGCCAGTACTTCGGTTCCGGCACCGATTCCAGCTGCGTGGTCCCCACCCTGTCCTCCACAAGAGCCGTGGTCCGGCGGTTTTTAGCGCCCTTGTTTATTAAAGGTTGTTGCACTTCTCTGCGACCATAGGGCGGCCGTCACCCTTGGTCAAGACCAATCCTCGTTCCCCGCGGCCCTGCACAGGGACCACGCCGCGGAGCGTTCACGAGGCGTTCGTACGTGGTCGCATGTGTGACATCGCGGCAAAGCCCTCGTCGCACGACGAGGGCCTGCGGTGCGCCGGTGCTCAGCGGTCGGCCAGATACCGCAGCTTCTCGGGGTTGCGGACGAGGTACACGGTGGCGACACGGCCGTCGGCGACGTCCACCTGGATCAGGGTGTCGGGCTTGCCCGCGGACAGGGTCAGCACCGCGAAGCCGCCGTTGACCTCGACGAGGCGGACGGACGGGTCGGGAAGGCTCTGGGCGGCGACGGCGACGAGGAAGCGGCCCACCTTGTCCGCGCTGTGCAGGACGCGCACGGGGGCCTTCGCCTTGCCGCCGCTGTCGGCGACCAGCCGGGCGTCGGGGGCGAGCACGGACAGCAGTCCCGCCAGGTCCCCCTCGGCCGCGGCGGCGAGGAAGCGTTCGGTCAGGTCGCGGCGCAGGGCGGGGTCGACCTCGTAGCGCGGCCGCCGCTCCTCGACGTGCCGGCGGGCCCGCCCCGCGAGCTGCCGTACCGCCGCCTCTCCCCGGCCGAGCAGGGCGGCGATCTCGGCGTACGGGTAGCCGAATGCTTCCCGGAGGACGAAGACGGCCCGCTCCAGCGGTGACAGCGACTCCAGGACGACCAGCACGGCGAGGGAGACGGAGTCGGCGAGCAGCGCGCGGTCCGCGGTGTCGGGGACGGTGTCGCCGAAGTCGGTGACGTACGGCTCGGGCAGCCAGGGGCCGACGTACGCCTCGCCGCGCGTCTGCACCTGGCGCAGCCGGTCGATGGCCAGCCGGGTGGCGATGCGCACGAGGTAGGCACGCGGTTCGCGGACCTCGCTGCGGTCGGCGCGGGACCAGCGCAGCCAGACGTCCTGGACCACGTCCTCGGCGTCTGCGACGCGGCCGAGCATGCGGTAGGCGACGCCCGTGAGGAGGGATCGGTGCTCTTCGAAAACGTCGGTCGCGGTGTCGGCGGTCACCGTCCCATCCCATCCGACACGCGTGGCGGTGTCCAGGAGGAATCGGCCTGTCCCGGACCGGCCCGGAACACAATGACCGCGGACCGCCGGTGGCCGGCGGCCGAGGTCCAGGAGGTGACCGATGCGGTACGCGGTGCTGGGCACGGGCGAGGTGGGCCGCACACTCGGCGGCAGACTGGTGGAGCTGGGGTACGACGTGACCCTCGGATCGCGCACGAAGGACAACCCGATCGGTCAGGAGTGGGCCACGGCCGTGGGTGGCCGGGCACATGCGGGCGCGTTCGCGGACGCTGCCGCGGCGGCCGACGTGGTGCTGAACGCGGTGGGCGGCCGGGTGGCGCTCGACGCTCTCAGGGCCGCGGGGGCGGAGCACCTGGCCGGCAAGGTCGTGGTGGACGTGTGCAACCCCCTGGCATTCGAGGACGGGCAGGTGCGGCTGGACCCGGTGGAGTCGGACAGCGTGGCCGAGCAGATCCAGCGGATGTTCCCGGACGCGCGCGTGGTGAAGGCGATGAACACCGTCAACTGCCAGGTGATGGTGGATCCGGGGCGCGTGCCGGGCGAGCACAATCTGTTCGTGTGCGGGAACGACGCCGGCGCCAAGGGGCAGGTGACGGAGTTGCTCGGCGAGTTCGGCTGGCCGGCCGAGCGGGTGCTGGACCTGGGCGGGATCCGGTCCGCGCGGGCCATGGAGATGCTGCTGCCGCTGTGGTTCTGTCTGTTCCAGAAGTTCGGGCACGCGGACTTCAACGTCGAGGTGCGCCGCGCCCGCTGAGACCCGGCGCGGGCAACACCCACGACCACCGGGGGCTACCCGCCGGTAGCAACTGCTGACAAACTGTCTACGGCGTCCGTCAGCAGCCCAGACGAGGAGCACCCCATGTCCGCGACCGTCTCCTTCAAGGTCCCCACCCCGCACGGCCCGAGGGACGTGACCGTCTCCTACGCGCGCGTGGGACGCGGCGAGCCGCTGGTCCTGCTGCACGGCATCGGGCACCACCTGCAGGCCTGGGACCCGGTCGTGGACATCCTCGCGACGGAACGCGACGTGATCGCCGTGGACCTGCCGGGCTTCGGCGCGTCCCCGGCCCTGCCGAGCGGCCTCGACTACGACCTGCCCACGACCAACTCCGTCCTGACCGCCCTGTTCGAGGCCCTGGAGCTGGACCGCCCGCACGTGGTGGGCAACTCACTGGGCGGCCTGCTGGCCCTGGAGCTGGGCCGGGAGAAGCTCGTGCGGTCCGTCACGGCCCTGTCCCCGGCCGGTTTCTGGACGGAGGCCGAGCGGCGCTACGCCTTCGCGGTGCTGCTCACGATGCGGGGCATCGCCCAGCGGCTCCCGCTGCCCCTGGTGGAGCGGATGTCGCGCACGGCGGCCGGCCGTACCGCGCTGACGAGCACCATCTACGGCCGCCCCGCGCGCCGTTCACCCGAGGCCGTGGTCGCGGAGACGCTCGCCCTGGTGGGCGCCACCGGGTTCGACGCGACCCTGCGGGCGGGCAGCACCGTCCGGTTCACCGACGATGTGCCGGGCCTCCCGGTCACCGTGGCCTGGGGCACCCGGGACCGGCTCCTCGTGCGCCGCCAGGGCGTCCGCGCCAAGACGATCATCCCCCGTGCCCGGCTGGTGCGGCTGCCCGGCTGCGGGCACTGCCCGATGAACGACGACCCGGCGCTCGTCGCCCGCGTCATCCTCGACGGCAGCCGCTGACCGGCGCACACGCAGCGCACCGGAGCCGAGGGCGACCCCGGTGCCGGACCGGCGCACACGCAGCGCACCGGAGCCGAGGGCGACCCCGGTGCCCACCAGGGCGCTCCCGGCGGCCTGCGCCGGCCCGTAGGAACCGGTGCCGACGAGCGGGGCGGTACAGGCGGCGGCCACCGGAATGAGCCCGGAGAACAGCGTGGCCCGCTCGGCGCCGAGCCGCTTCAGGACCTTGTACCAGCACACGAAGCCGACCACGGTGACGACCGCCGCCTGCCACAGCAGCGCGGCGGCCTCCGCGGCGCCGGGACGGCGCAGCCACGCCCCGCCGTCCAGGACCGCGGAGACGAGCACGGCCTCGACGGCGGCCACGGCACACACGGTCGCGGACAGCAGCCGCGGCCCGAGCGGCCGCAGCACCGGCACGGCGAGCAGCGCGAACCCCACCTCACCCGCCAGCGCGCACGCCGAGAAGGCGATCCCGGGCCCGTCGGTGCGGCCCCAGCCCTGCACGGCGAACGCTCCGCCGGCGACGAGCAGCGCGCCGTACAGCACCGCGCGCTGCGGTCGGCGCCCGTCGAGGAGCGGGGCGAGGACGGCCACCACGACCGGTGCGCAGCCGACGAAGACACCGGGGACCGCGGGCTCCGCGCTGCGTTCGGCGGCGATGACGGCCAGGTTGAAACCGACCATGCCGATGCCTGCCAGCAGCGCGAGGCGGACCCACTGGCGAGCGCCGAGCGCCCGCAGGCGATGCAGGCCGTCCCGTCCCGCGAGCGGGGCGAGCAGCAGGCAGGCCAGGGCGTAGCGCAGGAACTGGCCGCCGGCGCCGGGGTAGTGGCCCAGGACGCTGTTGGCGGTGAAGGAGCCGCCGACGAGCACGCAGGCGAGGGCGGCGAGTAGGGCGCCGCGAGTCGTCTCGGGCTTCTTTCCGGTGGTCGTGTCCGGCGGGCGGACGATGGTGGCTTTCATGGCGGTGACGCTAGGAAGCGGGGCGGTCCGGATTAAGGTCCACTTCCATGACGTCATCGGGGACCACTGCGGGCGGCCTTGCGGGATCGGCGGCGTGGGAGCTGCTGCTGCCCGCGGCTTCGGCCCCGGCACGCGCGCGTGGCCGTGCCCTCCAGGAGGCGCTGCGCGAGGCGATCCGCTCGGGCCGGCTCGCACCGGGCACGCGACTGCCGTCCAGTCGGGATCTCGCCGCCGACCTCGGCGTGTCGCGCGGCCTGGTCACGGAGGCGTACGAGCAGCTGACGGCCGAGGGGTATCTGCGCAGCGGCCGCGGCGCGGGCACCTGGGTGAGCGACGCCGTGCGAGCCGCCCACCCCCGCGCGCGTGACCTCGCCCCGCGCTCCCCCGGCACCCGCGTCGACTTCGTCCCGGGAACACCGGACCTGTCGCTGTTCCCGCGGGCCGCCTGGGCGGCCGCGCAGCGCGCCGTGCTGGCCGAACTGCCGCACCACGAACTCGGCTACCCCGACCCGCGCGGACTTCCCCGGCTGCGCACCGCGCTCGCCGCGCTGCTCGCCCGCCGCCGGGGAGTGGTCGCCGACCCTGAGCGGATCGTGGTCGTCTCCGGTGTCGCCCAGGCGAGCAGCCTGATCGGATCCGTGCTCCACGCGCGCGGGACGCGCACGATCGGGGTCGAGGACCCCGGCAGCCCCCAGCACGACGGCCTGTACGCGGCGGCCGGTCTGGGCACCGTACCGCTGCCGCTGGACGAGGACGGCCTGGCCCTCGGCCCGCTGCGCGGCTCCGGTGTACGGGCCGCGGTGACCACGCCCGCCCATCAGTACCCGACAGGGATCGCGTACTCCGCGCGCCGCCGCGCCGAACTGCTCGACTGGGCACGGTCGGTGGACGGCCTGCTGCTGGAGGACGACTACGACGGGGACTTCCGCTACGACCGCGCTCCCGTCGGCGCCCTCCAGGGCCTCGATCCGGAGCGCGTCGCCTACATGGGCTCGGTCAGCAAGTCCCTCGCGCCCGGACTGCGGCTGGGCTGGCTGCTCGTCCCCGCGGCCCTGACGGAGGAGGTCGTGGCGCGGAAGCGGACGATGGACCTCGGTCATCCCTCCCTGGACCAGGCGCTGTTCGCACGCTTCGTGGAACGCGGTGACTACGACCGGCAGCTGCGCCGCTGCCAGCGCACCTACCGGGAGCGGCGGGACGTCCTGGTCGCGGCCCTGGCCGAGCACTTCCCGCAGGCGAGGGTGTCGGGCATCGCGGCGGGTCTGCACGCCATCGCCGAACTCCCCGAACGGTACGGCCCGCAGGAGGGCTTCCTGAAGCGGGTGGCCGCCGCCGGCATCGCCGTACGCCCCCTCAGTGCCTGCACACACGCGCGTGCCGACGAGGACGGTGTGCGGCTGGTGCTCGGGTACGCGCATCTGCCGCCGGCCCGGATCCGCGCGGGCGTACGGCTGATGGCCGAGGCGCTCGCCGACTGACCGGCTGACCGACCGACCCGCTATCGGGCTTACCGACCGACCCGCTATCCGACTGACCGGCCGACCGGCCGACCGGCCGACCGGCTGACCGGATTTCACCAGGCGCCGGACGGCCCGTTGTTCACTTGCGGTTTGCGTGCGCGCCGCAGCGCACCAGTAGGTGTGGCTCTGCACACTGGCCGGATCCCTTCCCTGGAGGCGCAGCCATGTCCCATCGTCCGCTCCCCGGCCGCCGCAGCGTGCTGCGCGGCTCCCTCGCCGCGTCGGCGGCCCTGACCCTGCCGGCCGGCCTCGGCGCGGCACCGGCGTTCGCCCTCTCGGGGCGCCCCGAGGCGGGCTGGGGCGTGCAGACGGGCGACGTGACCGCCGACTCGGGCCTGGTGTGGGTGCGTTCGGACCGGCCGGCCCGGATGATCGTGGAGACCTCGGCCACCGAGTCGTTCCGCAACCCGCGCAGATGGCACGGCCCGCCGCTGGGCGCCGACACGGACTTCACCGGCACCACCCGGCTGCACGGCCTGCCGTCGGGCGAGCAGATCCACTACCGCGTGCTCCTCGCCGATCCGGACGACCCGCGCCGCACCGGCGAGCCCGTGACCGGCACCTTCCGCACGGTCTCCCGGCACCGCCGCGACGGCGTGCGGTTCCTGTGGTCGGGAGACCTGGCCGGTCAGGGCTGGGGCATCAACCCCGACCGCGGCGGCTACCGGATCTACGACGCGATGGCGAAGCTGGACCCGGACTTCTTCCTGTGCAGCGGCGACAACATCTACGCCGACGGCCCCATCTCCGCCACCCAGGCCCTGCCGGACGGCAGTACCTGGCGGAACATCACCACCGAGGAGAAGGCGAAGGTCGCCGAGACCCTCGCCGAGTACCGGGGCAACTTCCGCTACAACCTGCTCGACGACAACCTGAGGCGGTTCAACGCCCAGGTGCCGTCCGTCATCCAGTGGGACGACCACGAGGTCCGCAACAACTGGTACCCGGGCGAGGTCATCGGCTCCACCGACACCCGGTACACCGAGAAGAGCATCGACGTGCTGGCGGCTCGCGCCCGGCGGGCGTTCAGCGAGTACTTCCCGGTCTCCACGCTGCGCCCGGGGGCGCGGGAGGGCCGCATCCACCGCGTGCTGCACCAGGGCCCCCTGCTCGACGTGTTCGTGCTGGACATGCGGACCTACCGCAACGCCAACTCGACCGACGACCAGCGGGTGGACCCGCAGGGCATCCTCGGCCGTGAGCAGCTGGAGTGGCTCGAGCGGGAGCTGTCCCGGTCGCGTGCGGTGTGGAAGGTGATCGCCGCGGACATGCCGCTCGGCCTGGTGGTGCCCGACCCGATGGAGAACAAGCCGAACTTCGAGGCGGTGGCGCAGGGCGACCCGGGCGCCCCGCTGGGCCGTGAGCTGCAGATCGCCGAGCTGCTGCGCTTCATCAAGCACCGGCGGATCACGGGCACGCTGTGGCTGACGGCGGACGTGCACCACACCTCGGCCCAGCACTACCAGCCGTCGCGGGCCGCGTTCACCGACTTCGAACCGTTCTGGGAGTTCGTCTCCGGGCCGCTGAACGCGGGCGCCTTCCCGGCCAACGCGCTGGACAACACGTTCGGCCCGGAGCGGGTGTTCGTGAAGGCGCCGACCGCGTCGAACGTGTCGCCCGCCGGCGGCTACCAGTTCTTCGGCGAGGTGGACATCGACGGCGGCAGCGGCGAACTGACGGTACGGCTGCGCGAGCAGGACGGCACGGTGCTGTTCACGCAGACCCTGCAGCCGGGCCGGGTGGGCCAGTAAGGCTTCGCGGGACCGCCGCGCCCCGCACGTTCGGCCTCCTGCATTCGACCCCGGCGCGGTGCAGCCGCGGCGGCCGGCCGAGGCGGCACGGACGGTCGCGGCCACCGGCGCCCATGCGACGATATGGGGGTGCTCCGGCACGCTCTCCCCGTCCCGGCGGCGGGGCTCGCGACCGCCCGCCCGGAGGCTTCGGCCGTGGCGGCCCGCAGCCTCGGGGACCTGCCGGCCGTGACGGCCCGCGGCCTCCGGGACGTGCCGACCGCGGCGGCGGACCGTGCCGAGCGGTCCGGGGCACGTGGCGGGGTTCCGCACCCGGCGGACGCCGCCGACCGTGGCGGCTCCTCCCGTCCGGCCACCCGGGCCCGCCGGTTGCGGGACACGTCGGCCGTGGAGGCGGCCGCCCGATGCGGGGACGTGACCGTCCCCTTCCGGCCGGAAGCCCGAGCCCCTCAACTGTATAAAGCGCAACAAAAGGGGCGAAGGCATGCTTTACTCATCGGACACAAGCCGTTCGTGATCACGCAACACCGTTCCTTCACAGTGGCTGCATGACTCCAGACATGTCTCATGTGACCCGGGCCCGGCGCGGACGGCCCGTACACCACTGGCGGCGGGACCTCGTCGAACTCGCCGCCCTGTTCACGGCAGTGGCGGTGGCGGACGCGGTGGCGAACCTGATCGGGCACGGACCCGACGGTCCGGCGCTGCTGGTGATCTCGGCGGTCGTGCTGATCTCGACGGCGGGGTTCCACACATGGTGGGCACGACGCCACGGGCACGCACCGCCCGCCGACGATACCGGTGCCCGGACGGCCGCCGAGGTGCGGTCGGCCGGGCCCGTGCAGGAGGCGGACGCGACGGCACGGAACGAGGCCCGGGCGAGCGCACTGTGGCGGATGCGCACGACGGTGAAGGACGAGCCCGGTTCGCTGGCCGCGCTGTGCGCGGCGCTGGCCGGGCGGCGGGTCGACATCCTGAGCCTGCAGACCCACCCACTGGCCGACGGCACGGTGGACGAGTTCCTGCTGCGGGCGCCCGACGGTCTCACGTCGGCCGAGATCACCCGGGCCGTCTCGCTGGCCGGCGGCGCGTCCACCTGGATCGAGCGGGCCGACGCCCACGACCTGGTGGACGCCCCGACGCGGGTCCTCGGCCTGGCGGCGCGCACCGCGCTCGACGCGGCAGAACTCCCTTTGGCTCTGCGGCAGTTGCTGGGCCGGTGCACGATCCGCTCGCTGCCCGCCACGCCGGTCGGCGGGGGCCGCGGGCCGGAGCCCGTGCCCGTCGAAGGGGTCCTCGAGGACACCGTCATGCGGCTGCGGGCACCGGAGGGCGGCGTGCTCACCGTGGAACGGCCGTACCTGCCGTTCACGCCGACCGAGTTCGCGCGGGCCAGGGCACTGGTGGAGCTGGACGGCCGGCTCGGTCCGCGGATCCCGCGCAGCCAGGACGTGCTGACCCTGCCCGAGGGCGACGACATCACGGTGCGCCGGGTGGACACCGGCGATCTGGCGGCGGCCAGGGCGATGCACGAGCGGTGCTCCAGGCACACCCTCGGCCTGCGCTACCACGGGCCCGTCGGCGACGCCGACCGCTATCTGACCCACCTGCTCAGCCCGCGCTTCGGGCGGACCCTCGCCGTGCAGACGGCCTCCGGCCGCATCGTCGGCCTCGGGCATCTGCTGTGGGACGGCGACGAGACCGAGGTCGCGCTCCTGATCGAGGACGAGTGGCAGCGGCGGGGCATCGGAGCCGAGCTGCTCGGCCGGCTGGTGGCGATGGCGGTGGAGGCGGGCTGCGAGAGCGTGTACGCCGTGACCCAGGCGTCCAACACCGGGATGGTGGCGGCGATGCGCGGTCTCGGGCTGCCCCTGGACTACCAGATCGAGGCGGGCACCCTGGTCATCACGGCCCGGCTGGACGCCTCCCCGGTCGCGGCCCGGCCGCCCTACGGCGTCGGCCAGGCCCGGCTCGGCGGTGCGGCCCACCGCGGCTGAGGTCCCGGTACGACGGCGGCCCGGCGGTGAGCGCCG
>NZ_JBFAET010000060.1:0-45604 GCF_040642095.1 Streptomyces sp. NPDC020362 | reverse complement strand
GGGCGAACGGCCGCGGGCCGCCCGCAGGGGCGAACGGCCGCGGGCCGCCCGCAGGGGCGAACGGCCGCGGGCCGCCCGCAGGGGCGTGCGACCACAGGCCGACCGCAGACGCATGCGCCCACGGGCCGCCCGGGCCGTACGGCCGCGGGCCGCGCGCCCACAGGAGCGCCACAGCGGGCTCACCGGTCCTCCTGAGCCCGCCGCCCTACCGTCGGGGCACGCGCTCGCACAGGGGCGCGCCGACCGGAGGCGGGGCGACGATGAGCGGACGCAGGCAGCAGCAGGACGGGCAGGCCCGGCGGTGGGCGGCCGGGGCCTCCCTGTGGACGCGGGCGGTACGCGGCCCCTGGACCGTGGTCTGTGTTCTCGCGGCGGTCGTGGTCGGTCCGGCCGTCGCCACGGCCTCCGCGCTCGACCGGGCCAACGCCGCGCCGCTGCATGTACCGGCCCGGGAGGGCGCCAAGTCCCTTGTGTGACAAGGAAATCGGGCTTGTTTGCAACTTGGCGCAACGCTTCGGGCACCCTAACCTTTTCAGGGCAAAAGTGAGGCAGGAGTGAGTGACCGGCGGTCGGGTTGTGCCGCGCACTGGCCACTCCCGCCGTCGTCCTGCGGGGCTCCGCGCGTGTGCGGTACGGTGCGTGCGGTCCGGCGAAAGCGGGAATTACGGGGGTTTCCAGGCACGAAGCAGCCTCCAGCCGTACGGTCACCGACCGTGGGGTGAGGGGGAGTCAGGGGTGGGCGACGGTGACCTGCTCGCACTCGGCTGGCGCAAAAGCAGCGCATGTGATCCGTACGAGTGCGTGGAAGTCGCCCTGACGGACGGGGGAGTTCGGGTGCGTGTGTCGCATCGTCCGGACGGGCATGTCATCGCCTTCGAGGCTCCGGCCTGGGAGGAGTTCCTGCGCGCGTTATGCGGTAGAACCCTGGAAGGGCCGGCATGAGGGGGAGACTTCCGGCCATGGGACCGGGGCGAGGACAGGGACGGGGGTGGCTGTGCTTCGATTGGGCCCAGCAGTGACAAGACATCCGCATCACCACCAGAGTCCACTTCAGCCGCCTGGGGGCGAGATGGGGGAATCCGCCAATACACCGCTTCTTGCCGGGAACGCGGACCGGCCGCGGGGCAGAGCGCTACTGCCCCTGGTCGTCCTGCTCGTCGTCGGCTTCGTACTCACGGGCGGTACGGCGACGCTGGTGGGTGTGCTGCTGTCCCTGGCGGTGGCGCCGGAGTTGCGGCCGTGGGTGTGGGGGGTGTCGGGCGCGGTGACGGCGGCCCTCACGGGAGTGCTGCTCGACCGGGGAGCTACGGCTGCTGCTCGTCGCTTTCCGCAGCTGGCGGCTCGGGCTCAGGCGGACGGGCGGTTCCGGGCGTCGGAGTAGGGGCCGTCGGAGCAGGCGGGTTCTGGGAGCGGTTCCTGCGCCCGGTGCGTATTCGGCGGCCGGCGATGACCAGCGCGCCGGCGCCGCCGAACAGCCACATGCTCAGGTTCACCGCGCCCAGGGACGGGAACGAGCCCGGGGCGATCCGGTGGGCCAGGGCGTGGATGCCGACCGGGATGTGCGGCCGGACCCACAGCACACCGACGGCGACGAGCACCGCCAGAAACCTGAGCAGGGCGCGGGTCGAGCCGAGGACCGTGTGCATGAGGAAGAGCACCAGGTCGTAGAACGTGGGCGGCCGATCCGGCAGGACCTGCCGGGGCGGGGTGATGTCGTTGCCGCCCCCGGTCCCGCCGCCCGGCTGCGGCGCGGGCGGGTCGGGGTCCGGGTCCGAGGTCTCGCCCGGTATCTCCTCGCCGGCCGGCTCCGAGGGCTCGCCCGCGGGCCCGGCCACAGGTGTGCCGGGGCCGGCGCCGCTGCCCGCCCACCACTGCCGTATCCAGGTGAAGACACCCGCCACGGGCCCTCTCCGATCTCTGCCCGACTGTCTCCAGTGCGGTGGAACTGCTAGGACGGGTACTGGGCCAGCACCTCGTCGATGAAGCCGATCGCGTCGTCGCCGGACACGGCCTTGCCGCGGGACTCCTCGAACCTCGCCAGGTACTCGTCGACGGCCTCCTGGTCGTCACGGGTCGTCAGCGCGCCGCCCGGGCCCTCCACGAACAGCGCGTCGTCGCCGTCCCGGAACGTCAGTGCGATCGAGCCGCTGCGCAGCAAGGGGTGCACGCCCAGCGTGAAGGGCACGACGCTCAGCTCCACGTGCGGGATGCGGGCGACGGACGCCAGCCGCTCCAGCTGCTCGCGCATGGTGGCCGCCCCGCCGACCCAGCGGCGCAGTGCCGCCTCGTCGACCAGGAATCTGAGCCGCGGCTCGGCCGCCTCCTCGAGCAGCCGCCGCTGCCGCTCGGCACGCAGCCGGACGATCGCGTCGGTCCGGGCGGCCGGGCGCTCGCCGTCCGCCAGCAGTGCGCGGGTGTAGCCCTCGGTCTGCAGCAGGCCGGGGACGAGCGTCGGATCGTAGGCGGACAGTTCGTGCGCCGCGCTCTCCAGGCCGAGATAGGTGGCGAACTGCGGGGTCACCACCTCCCGGAACGGGGCCCACCAGGGCGGCCGGCGGCTCTCCCGGGTGGCCTGCTCCAGATCACGGCGGATCGTCTCGTCCGTCACGCCGTAGAGATCGAGGAGGGCGCGCAGGTCGGTCACGGACACCCCTACGGAGCCGCCCTCGATGCGGATGACCTTGGACGGTGACCAGGACAGGTGCTCGGCCACCTCGGGCTGGCTGATGTGTGCGTCATTGCGGTAGGTGCGCAGGGCGAGACGCACCCTGCGCCGTTCCAGAGCCGGATCTTTCGATGTCATCTCCTCGCGGTCCTGATTCTTGTCGAGGATGACTTCGAGCCGCCATCGGCAGGTTGCCACCTGGCAGACTGCCCGTGGCAGTCTGCTCGGGGCCTTCTGCTACCTGGCCGCCCTGCGGAATGTGGCTCAGCCTACCCCCGGCGCTCGGAAAACGTGGAACACGCCCCTGGCGCACGGTTTCTGACGGTGTGTCCCGTGGGGCGAGAGGTACTGGGGGAGCAGGTGAATCCGCAGCTCAGGCCGGGAAGAGGGCCGTTCGGCGGGTCGGATGGAACGTTTTCGGTCGAATCCCTCGGCCAAATCAGCCCTTGAAGCGCTCCCAAAGTTTGGGATAAAGCCCGGCGAGGACCGCCTCGTTCTCGAAGTCGACCGGCGTCCCGTCCGGCTCCGCGGGCGCCGGCGCAATACCCAGATCCGGGGCGACGGTACCGGTGAGCTGCTCGTACGCCTCGTCCGCCGCGTAGCCCAGCTCCTCGCCGTCGCCGTCGATCTCCTCGTCGAAGTCGCCCAGCAGCTCGGCCAGCGTGTCCGGCGCGTGCACGGCCCCCTCGAAGACCTCCCGCCCCTGGCCGATCAGCCAGCACCGGAAGAAGTCGAACGCGTCGTCGCTGGCCCCGTCCAGCAGCACCCACGCGGCCCCCCACAGGTCCCAGCGGTAGGCGCGGTTGTAGCGGGCCTCGAAGTGACGGGCGAAATCCAGCACCATGTCCGGGTCCAGCTGGAGCAGCCGGTCCACGAGCAGGTCGGCCTGCTCCTCGGGGTCGCCCTCGGCGGCCTCGCGGGTGGTGTCGATCAGCTCCCAGAACTCCGTCTCGTCCATCACGGCACCAGCATCGGGCCTCGGCCGGTGGGACGCACGCGGAGTGCAGCGGATCGTTATCAGGCGTCCGTACCGCCGTACAGCGCGGCCAGCCGGGCCGCGTCCCCCGCGAACCGCTCCCGCAGGCTCTCCGGGGCCAGCACCTCGGCCTCCGCCCCGAGCGCGGTCAGCTGCGTGTGCGCGACCTCCTCGGACTCCACCGGCAGCGTCACCGTCACCCAGCCCGCCCCGTCCGGCTCGCCCACCCCGCCCAGCGCCTCGTGCGCCGACATCGGATCGACGGCGTACCGCAGCCTGCGCACGCCCTGGGGGGACAGCCGTACGACCACCTCGGCGCGCAGGATCGAGCGCGCGAACCGCTCGGCCTGCTCGGCCCAGTGGCCGGGCAGATCGAAGTCCGGATCACGGACGAAGCGATCCTCCCGGGGATGCACGGCGCCGAACCGGTCGATCCGGTAGGTCCGGAAGGAGCCGCCGGCCGCCCGCGCGCACAGGTACCAGACCCCCGCCTTCAGCACTAGCCCGTACGGCTCCAGAAGCCGCTCCACCTCGTCCTCGCCCCGGCGGTAACGGGCGGTGACGCGGCGGTCGTCCCACACCGCCTCGGCGACCGCCGGCAGCAGCGCGGGCGTCTCCGGCTCCCGGAACCATGCCGGTGCGTCCAGATGGAACCGCTGAGCGGCGCTGTCCGGGGCGTCCCGCAGGGACGGCAGCAGGGCCGCGGAGACCTTCAGCCGGGCGGCGGAGGCGGCGTCCTCCAGACCCATCTCGCGCAGCGCCCCCGGCACCCCGCTCAGGAAGAGCGCCTCGGCCTCGCTGCGCCCCAGTCCGGTCAGCCGGGTCCGGTACCCGCCGATCAGCCGGTACCCGCCGGCCCGCCCCCGGTCCGCATACACCGGCACCCCCGCCTCCGACAGCGCCTGCGCGTCCCGCGTGACGGTCCGCTCCGACACCTCCAGCTCCCGAGCCAGCTCGGCGGCGGTCATCGAGGGCCGTGACTGCAGGAGAAGCACCATCTTGATGAGACGAGCGGCGCGCATGCCCTCCATGATGCCCGGGGCCACTGACACCGGGTGCCGATGCAAAACGTCAGCGGGCGCCGAGACGGGTTCGGCACCGCCGGGGACCGTCGTCGTGGTGTGAGGCGGTGCGGCGGGAAGGGGGCGGGGGGCTTGAAGGCCCCGGTCGTCCCTTCCCGCCGCAGCGGTGCTCGGTCACGAACGTGCGGTCCGGCGGTGCCGAACTCGGCGAAGCGACACCACTAGGCGCCCTGGAGGTCCTAGAGCCCGTACTTCTCCCGGGCCTCCTTGACCGCCGCGGCCTTCACCTCGCCGCGCTTGGCGAGCTGGGCCAGCGCCGCGACGACGATCGACTCGGCGTCGACGCCGAAGTGGCGGCGGGCGGCCTCACGCGTGTCCGACAGGCCGAAGCCGTCGGCGCCCAGCGAGGACCAGTCCTGCTCCACCCACTGCGCGATCTGGTCCGGGACCTGGCGCATGTAGTCGGAGACGGCCAGGACCGGGCCGTCGGCGCCCTGCAGGGCCTGGCGCACGTACGGCACCCGCTCCTCGCCGCGCAGCAGGGCCGCGTCGGCCTCCATCGCGTCGCGGCGCAGCTCCGACCAGGAGGTCGCGGACCACACGTCGGCGGCCACGCCCCACTCCTCGGCGAGCAGCTGCTGCGCCTGAAGGGCCCAGTGGATCGCCGTGCCGGAGCCCAGCAGCTGGATGCGCGGCGCGTTGGCCGGGGTGGTCACACCCGCGGACTCGGCCGTGTTGAAGCGGTACAGGCCCTTGACGATGCCCTCGTCGATGCCGAGCCCGGCCGGCTTGGCCGGCTGCGGCAGCGGCTCGTTGTAGACCGTCAGGTAGTAGAAGACGTTCTGGTCCTCGCCCGGCTTGGCCTCGCCGTACATCCGGCGCAGACCCTCGCGGACGACGACCGCGACCTCGTAGGCGAAGGCCGGGTCGTAGGTCAGGGCGGCCGGGTTGGTCGCGGCGATGACCGGGGAGTGGCCGTCGGCGTGCTGGAGGCCCTCGCCCGTCAGGGTCGTACGGCCCGCGGTCGCGCCCACGAGGAAACCGCGGCCGAGCTGGTCGCCGAGCTGCCACATCTGGTCGGCCGTGCGCTGCCAGCCGAACATCGAGTAGAAGATGTAGAACGGGATCATCGCCTCGCCGTGCGTGGCGTACGCGGTGGACGCGGCGATGAAGTCGGCCATCGAACCGGCCTCGGTGATCCCCTCGTTGAGGATCTGGCCGTTCTTGGCCTCCTTGTAGTACATCAGCTGGTCGCGGTCGACCGGCTCGTACGTCTGGCCCTTGGGGGAGTAGATCCCGAGGGACGGGAACAGTGACTCCATGCCGAAGGTGCGCGCCTCGTCGGGGACGATCGGCACCCAGCGCCTGCCGGTCTCCTTGTCGCGGACCAGGTCCTTGACCAGGCGGACGAAGGCCATGGTGGTGGCCACGTTCTGGGAGCCGGAGCCCTTGTCGAAGGAGGCGAAGGCCTTCTCGGCGGGCGCGGGCAGCGGGGCCAGCGCGTGCGTACGGCGGGCCGGGGCGGGCCCGCCGAGGGCCGCGCGGCGCTCCTGGAGGTAGCGGACCTCGGGGGAGTCGGCGCCCGGGTGGCCGTAGGGCACCACGCCGTCGACGAAGTCGCTGTCCTTGATCGGCAGGTCCAGCAGGTCCCGCATCGCCTTGAACTCGTCCACCGTCAGCTTCTTCATCTGGTGGTTGGCGTTCTTCGACGCGAAGCCCTCGCCGAGGGTGTGGCCCTTGACCGTCTGGGCCAGGATCACGGTCGGCGCGCCCTTGTGCTCCACGGCGGCCTTGTACGCGGCGTAGACCTTGCGGGCCTCGTGACCACCGCGGGAGAGGTGGAAGCACTCGAGGATCTTGTCGTCGCTCAGCAGCTTCGCCATCTCGGCGAGCGCCGGGTCCTTGCCGAAGAAGTCGGCGCGGATGTAGGCGGCGTCGCGGGTCTGGTACGTCTGGATCTGCGCGTCCGGCACCTCGCGCAGACGGCGTACGAGCGCGCCGGTGGTGTCGAGCTGGAACAGCTCGTCCCAGGCGGAGCCCCACAGGGTCTTGATGACGTTCCAGCCCGCGCCGCGGAACTGGGCCTCCAGCTCCTGCACGATCTTGAAGTTGGCGCGGACCGGGCCGTCGAGGCGCTGCAGGTTGCAGTTGATGACGAAGGTGAGGTTGTCCAGCTGCTCACGGGCGGCGAGCGCGAGGGCCGCCGTCGACTCCGGCTCGTCCATCTCGCCGTCGCCGAGGAACGCCCACACGTGCGAGGCGGAGACGTCCTTGATGTCGCGGTTGGTGAGGTAGCGGTTGAAGCGCGCCTGGTAGATCGCGGAGAGCGGGCCGAGGCCCATCGACACCGTCGGGAACTCCCACAGCCAGGGCAGGCGGCGCGGGTGCGGGTAGGAGGGCAGGCCGTTGCCGCCGGCCTCCTGGCGGAAGTTGTCGAGGTGCGCCTCGTTCAGGCGGCCGTCGAGGAAGGCACGCGCGTAGATGCCCGGGGAGGCGTGGCCCTGGATGTACAGCTGGTCGCCGGAGCCGGCGGCCTCCTGGGACTCCTTGCCCTTGAAGAAGTGGTTGAAGCCGGTCTCGTAGAGCCAGGCCGCGGAGGCGAAGGTGGCGATGTGGCCGCCGACGCCGTACTTCGAGCCGCGGGTCACCATGGCGGCCGCGTTCCAGCGGTTCCAGGCGGTGATCCGGGCCTCCATCGCCTCGTCACCGGGAACGCCCGGCTCGGCGGCGGTGGGGATGGTGTTGACGTAGTCGGTCTCGAGGAGCTTCGGCAGCGCGATGCCGCCCGCCTCGGCGCGCTCCAGCGTGCGCCGCATCAGGTACGCGGCGCGGTGCGGCCCGGCCTCCCGGGCGACGGCGTCCAGGGAGGCCTGCCATTCGGCGGTCTCCTCCGGGTCGCGGTCGGGGAGCTGGTCGAGCGCGCTCTGCTGGATGGCGTTGGGGTCGGTCATGTCGCCGCCTTCCTCAGTCGAAGGGGGTTCCCTCATCGGTAAGGGTTCGGGGGTGCCCTAGGTCTTTGGCAGGACAGGGCAGCGGACTTCGGTGGAAGTCCGTCGGCGACTGTAACTCCCTGATCGATGATCGATCAAAGGGGTGAGGGGCAAAACCTCTCGATTTCGAGAAAGTAGGCACGCGGTGCCTTCGTCGATGGCACCGGGTGACGCTGAAGCGCCTTGTTTTCGCAGGTGGGGCGGCGTCTGAGCGGGAGCGCGCTCTACTGAATCAAGCCCGCGGTGCGCAACCGAGGACGTGCGCCTTCACCAGCTCCGCGATCCTCGGATCCCGGCGCTTGAACGCCTGCACCAGCTCCTCGTGCTCCTCCGCGTACGACTGCTGCACCGTGCCCAGCCAGCGGATCGACAGCGCCGTGAAGACCTCGATGCCCAGGCCCTCCCAGGTGTGCAGCAGCACCGAGTTGTCCGCCGCGCGCACCAGCTCGCGGTGGAAGCCGACCGTGTGGCGCACCTGAGCCGTGCCGTCGGCCTTGCGGTCCGCCTCGTACAGCGCCAGGACGTGCGGCTCCAGGGCCGAGCAGTCCTCCGCGAGACGGTCGGCGGCCAGCTCCGCCGCGATGGCCTCCAGGCCGGCCCGGACGGGGTAGCTCTCCTCCAGGTCGGCAGCGGTCAGGTTCCGGACCCGGACGCCCTTGTTCGGGGCGGACTCGATCAGGCGCAACGACTCCAGCTCGCGCAGCGCCTCCCGGACCGGGGTCTGGCTGACCTCCAGCTCGGTGGCGATGCGGCGCTCCACGATGCGCTCGCCCGGCTGCCAGCGCCCGCTGACGATCCCCTCCACGATGTGCTCGCGGATCTGCTCGCGCAGCGAGTGGACGACGGGCGCGGTCATGAGGGCTCCTCGGCAGTGCGGACCCGGCGGGTCGGCGGGACCCTTAGACAATACGGCCGTGGCCCCGGACGGGAGGAGCACGGTTGCTATCGCCACAGGTGATGCCTGTTACAGAGGAGAGGTGCCCGCCAGGCGTGGAAGCATTCCGCTCCGCCGGCGCGGTGCTCCCGGGCGGAACGGCAACTCTGTTGCTCGCCGGGGACGTTGGAGCTCGTGACCGATCGGTGAATCCTGAGCGTGTCGAACCCGAATTCGATTAGGTTGGGTTCGGAGGACGTGACAGGCAGCCGAGGCTGAACGGAACGGGGGCGTGGTGGGCCGGAAGAAGGACCTGGCGGCCAAGAGCGAGGATCTGACCAAGCTGGCCGACGACCTCGGCGCCATGCAGGAGTACCTGACCCGGCAGGTCAAGCGCATGGACGGGCTCGTCGACGAGATCGAGGAGGGCTGGCAGGGGCCCGCGGCGGCCGAGTACCGCAAGCTCCACCACTCGGTGGCCGAGGACGCCGTCCGGATCCGCGAGGTCATGAAGAAGCTGGAGGAGGCCGTGCGGCTGAGCCGGGACGGGTTCACCGAGACGGAGCTCGAGGTACTGGCGCGCATGCGTGCCGTCCACGTGGACGTCGAGGCCGAGGCGGACAAGCTGTCCACGCCCGCCGAGGTGCCGCCGACGCGCCCGCGCAGCGGCCTCGACCGGCTGTGACACCGGCCGTAGCCGGGGAACGACGCGATGCAGGGCGGTGGCGCGACGGTGCTGCTGTCCGGAACGGGGGAGTGCGGCATGGAGGGCGGCAGCGCCGAGGACGACTACATAGCGGTCTCGTTCGGCACGTTGGAACATCTGACCGTCGAGCTCGACGACATCCTCAAGCAGCTCGACGGACAACTGGAGGACCTCTACGCGCGCCTGGTGCCGGTCGTCGCGTCCTGGCGGGGTGAGGCCCGCGATGTGTTCCTCGGCGAGCTCGACAAGTGGGACAAGTCGGCGAGGGATCTGCAGGCGGCCCACAAGTGGCTGCACGAGGTCGTGACCAGTGGTCATCGCGGGTACGCGGCCGCGCACAGCGCGGTGCTGCGGGGATGGGGCGGCGCCTGATGGCCGAGCAGCGGCCCACGGACGAGGAGCGCAAGAAGGAGCGGGCCGAGGCCCGGACCCGCTCGCCCAAGACGGAGGGCGGCGGATTCGACGTACAGCCGCCGCACCTGTACTACACCGCCCTCGTCGTGCGCGACGGGCAGTTCGACTACGACAAGGGCGCAACGGCACTGGTCGGGGTGCTGAACGAGTACAGCCAGTCGGCGGGCGCCGGCTGGGGCGCGGACGCCTTCTCGGCGGCGTACAAGACCGTGAACGAGAAGTTCCTGGAGCTCTGGGCGAAGAGCGTGGTCAGCGTGGGCGGGGTCGCGGTCGGCCTGACGGACACGGCGAACAAGTACCGCCAGGCCGACTGGCAGGCCCGCAGGATGCAAGGGCCCCCGACACCCCCGAAGGCGCCCCCGGCCGTCATCGAGAAGGCGCCCACGTACGGCCCGGTCAACGACATCAAGTGGTCCGGTACCGGCAAGGACGCGGACTCCTCGGAGATCGCCGGCATCCTCGGCGAGATCCCCGACTTCCTCGCCGATGTGATCCGGCCGGCCATCGAGCACGGCCTCAGGCTCGGCAAGATGCACGAGATCACGCCGGGGTGCCGGGACGAGGAGTTCAAGGACATGGCCACCGCCTGGGGTGCGGCCGCGAAGGCCGCCAAGGGCGCGTCCGACGACTTCAACGGTGCCATCAAGTTCATCACCAACAACAAGGGCAACGGTGAGTGGCAGGGCGCCATGAAGGCCTTCTGCCAGACCATCTGGGGCACCACCGAATGGGGCAGGACCTACGACACCCAGATGAACCGGGTCTCCATCGGCCGTAGCTGGAAGACGAACCGCAACGTCGTGCCCGCGAAGCAGCGGCCCATCATCGAGATCCTCCGCAAGACCGCGACCGCAGTGCAGGAGCAGCTCGACGCGCTGGCCGGGGTGGCCGTCACGACCAGGGAGACCACCACCCGGCTCGGCAAGGAGGCGGCGATAGCCACGGCCAAGGACCTGACCGAGGATCTTGACCCGTTCGAGATGACGCGGCTCGCGGCGACCATGGCGTTCGGCGAGATCATCATGAAGTTCCGCTCGCACATGGACGAGGCTGCGGCGAACGCGGCCGTCGAGAAGTACCACACGGCCTTCAGCGACGCCGCCGCCAAGCTGAACGAGCTGGAACCCGAGCTGGACGAGGCACTGCTCAGCGTGCCCACGTTCCTGGCGGAGGAGGCCCGCGCGGAGGGGTACGGAGCCCGCTCCCTCAACGACTTCAAGCAGGAACACAGCTGGCAGCGGCCCGAGAGCACGGTCCCGTACAAGTACTCCATCGATCTTGCGACCGAGGAGGAGCTATACGGTGGGCACAGTATCGACAAGCATGTCGGTCTGACGGACATCCAGCTGACGCAGCGGTTGCGGGACCAGGCGAGCGGAATGGGTGTGCCGGAGATTCCGGCGGCTTCCAGCTTCACCGATCTGGAATCGGCACAAAACTATACGCAGTACAA
This sequence comes from Streptomyces sp. NPDC020362, assembly GCF_040642095.1. Taxonomy (NCBI): domain Bacteria; kingdom Bacillati; phylum Actinomycetota; class Actinomycetes; order Kitasatosporales; family Streptomycetaceae; genus Streptomyces; species Streptomyces sp. NPDC020362. Next base: position 34,504 of record NZ_JBFAET010000060.1, on the reverse strand, counting down.
CATCCGATCCAATTCGGCGGCGATCGACAAGTGGCTTCAGGGCAAGCCGCCGACTCCCCCCACGGAGGAATTCACGGTGGGAGCGGTCGACACCGGAAATCACGCGATTCCGGTGGTGACCGGGCGTACGGCGCAGGTGGTCGATGATCACCCGACGCCGGCGAAGGACGCCCACGGGGTCCTGACGGTCCTCAGGTACGAGCCGGGCCTGGACCCGCCCTTCGTCGTCCTGACGTCCATGCCCCAGTGATGTGCGAGGAGACAGTGGTGGCAGAACTCGACGAGCGGTCGTGGGCCGAGGCGATCGGGATGTACGCGCGCCGGTACACCATCGCCAAGGTGACGCGCAGAGAGCATGAGGACTGGGCGCTGGACGTGCACACCCTGATGCGCGGTGACTCGCCGGATGCCCGCGGCTGGCGTGTGAACGACTATCACGCGGGCGAGTTCGAAAGGCTCGATGACCCGTTCTACCCCTTTGTCGATATACCGGACGACCCCGCGAAGGCGGACGTCCTGAAGTCCCGTGTGCATGAAATTCCGCGCTCCTCCGCCAAGAAGTTCCTCGTAGCCCTTTCCACGCTGTGGCTCAACGTCGAGAAACATCCGGACTTCGAGGAACGCAGGCAGGGTCTCGAGGAGAAGGCCGACGTCATCCTGTCGCGTTTCCCTGAGGGTTCCCACTTCTACGCCAATACCGGGCGCGACAGTGCAAACATCGACTACTACAAGCGGATTTCAGGCTGCACCACAATTTCCCGGCACGTCTGGGACCTCGGCCTCTTCCTCGTCTCCGAGGCGGAGGTCGGGATGGTCTGGTCCTTCCACGCGTGGTGAACCAGACGCAGTCCGCCGCCGCATCGCCACGGGAGAAACCTTGCGCACCCGAACCGCCACCTACCCCGACCGTGAAACCGCCCAGTGGGCGACCCAGCACGTGGTCACCCGCAACGAACAGGTCATCCACAGCTGGCTGGCCCAGTCCACCCGGCGGCGGCTGACGATCGAGGCCGCCTGGCCGTCCCGGCAGGAGCCCGTCGGCAGGGTGCTGCTGCAGGCCATGATGCTGGCCGGCCGCGGAGCTGTCGACGTACGGGCCGCCCGGGTCGTGCTGCGCCGTGAGCCGTCCGCTGCGCACGGGTTCGCCGTGCACGCCAGCTTCCCCGTCTACCTGTGAAGGCAGTGGTCCGACCGTGGCGCTGACCCCCCTCGAACACGACCGCAGATACGGCGAGCTGGACCAGGTTCTGCGCGCCTACGTCGGTCGGCCCGCCGATGACACCGAGGAGAGGCCGAGCGCGGCCCTCACCGCCTATCTGCGGCACACCTGGCACACCCGCCCCTGGGCGCTGGCCGCGGCCGAGAGCCAGCTGCGGGAGTACGCGCGCACCCCGCCGGGGCGGCTGCGGGTCCGGCTCGGCGAGTTCTATGACCTGCCGGACGTGGGCCTGGCCGACGCGGAGATCCTCGACTGGCTGACGCTGCTCGCCGACCTCATCCGGCGCAGCGTCGAGGAGGGTCAGGCTCCGGCCCCGGCGAAGCCGGACACGCACTGGGAGTGGCATGCCAGGTTCCCCGAGCTCGGGCAGTTCCTCGGTGGCTGGTTCTCGCAGGACATGCCCGACGAGTTCGGCGGGCACGACGCGGCGGTGGACGACTACGCCGCGACGACCGACCGGCAGCTCGTCGCGCGGCTGGTGGGGGAGATCCGGGAACTGCTGGCCCTCGGGCTCGACGAGGGCGAGCACGCCGTGGGCGCCGCCGAGCTGGGCATGGAGGTCGAGGCCCCGGCCCCGTACGGCGTGAGCGGCTGGCTCGCGCTGGTGGCGGCACGCCTCGCATAGCGGCGTCCGCCTCGTACGACAAAGCCCCCGTCCGGAGAAGAACTCCGGACGGGGGCTTTGTCGTACTGCCTGATCAGGGAGATCAGAGGCCCAGCTCGACCTCGAACTCGCCCGCCTCCAGGATCGCCTTGACCGCCGTCAGGTAACGGGCCGCGTCGGCGCCGTCGACCAGGCGGTGGTCGTAGGAGAGGGTCAGGTAGGTCATGTCGCGGACGCCGATGACCGTACCCTCCTCGGTCTCGATGACGGCCGGACGCTTGACCGTGGCACCGATGCCGAGGATCGCGACCTGGTTCGGCGGCACGATGATCGTGTCGAACAGCGCGCCGCGCGAGCCGGTGTTGGAGATGGTGAAGGTCGCGCCGGACAGCTCGTCCGGGGTGATCTTGTTGGCGCGGACCTTGCCGGCCAGGTCGGCCGTGGCCTTGGCGATACCGGCGATGTTGAGGTCGCCGGCGCCCTTGATGACCGGGGTCATCAGGCCCTTCTCCGAGTCCACCGCGATACCGATGTTCTCGGTGTCGAAGTAGGTGATGGTGCCCTCGGCCTCGTTGATCCGGGAGTTGATGACCGGGTGGGCCTTCAGCGCCTGGGCGGCGGCCTTGACGAAGAACGGCATCGGGGAGAGCTTGACGCCCTCGCGGGCCGCGAAGGAGTCCTTCGCCTTGCCGCGCAGCTTCATCAGGCGGGTGACGTCGACCTCGACGACCGACGACAGCTGGGCCTGCTCGTGCAGCGCCTTGACCATGTTGTCGCCGATGACCTTGCGGATGCGGGTCATCTTGACCGTCTGGCCGCGCAGCGGGGAGACCTCCAGCGCCGGGGCCTTCCTGGCGGCGGCCGGAGCGGCTGCGGCGGCCGGGGCCGGAGCAGCGGCGGCGGCCTTCGCGGCCTCGGCGGCGGCGATGACGTCCTGCTTGCGGATACGGCCGCCGACGCCGGTGCCCTTGACGGCGGCCAGGTCGACGCCGTTCTCGGCGGCGAGCTTGCGCACCAGCGGGGTGACGTAGGCGCCCTCGTCGGTCGCCTGGGCGGCCGGGGCGGGCGCGGCCGGAGCCGGGGTGACCGGGGCCGGGGCCGGGGCGGGCGCCGGGGCGGCGGGAGCCGGGGCAGCGGCGACCGGGGCGGGCGCCGGAGCCGGAGCGGCGGGAGCCGGGGCCGGGGCAGCCGGAGCCGCGGGGGCGGCCGGGGCAGCGGCGGCGGGAGCCGGGGCCGGGGCGGCCGGAGCCGCGGGGGCGGCCGGGGCGGCACCGGGGGCGCCGATGACGGCGAGCTTGGCGCCGACCTCGGCGGTCTCGTCCTCGGCGACCACGATCTCCAGCAGCACACCGGAGGTGGGCGCCGGGATCTCGGTGTCGACCTTGTCCGTGGAGACCTCGAGCAGCGGCTCGTCGGCCTCGACGGAGTCGCCGACCGACTTCAGCCAGCGGGTGACGGTGCCCTCGGTGACGGACTCACCGAGCGCGGGCAGGACCACGTCCGTGCCCTGGGCGCCGCCGGCCGGGGCGGCAGCGGGGGCGGCCGGGGCCTCGGGGGCCGGGGCCGGCGCGGCGGGGGCCTCGGCGACGGGGGCCGGGGCAGGGGCCTCGGCGGCCGCGGGGGCCGGAGCGGCAGCGGGGGCACCCGTGCCGTCGTCGATGAGGGCCAGCTCGGCGCCGACCTCGACGGTCTCGTCCTCGGCGACCTTGATGGAGGCCAGCACGCCGGCGGCGGGGGAGGGGATCTCGGTGTCGACCTTGTCGGTCGAGACCTCGAGCAGCGGCTCGTCGGCCTCGACGCGCTCGCCCTCGGCCTTCAGCCAGCGGGTGACAGTGCCCTCGGTGACGCTCTCACCGAGCGCCGGAAGGGTTACGGAAACCGCCATGGTTTCGGTTGCTCCTAACGAATTGCGGAAGTCTGTGTCGTCGCGCCCGTGGACCGAAGGCTCAGTCGTGGGAGTGCAGGGGCTTGCCGGCCAGCGCCAGGTGCGCCTCGCCGAGCGCCTCGTTCTGCGTCGGGTGGGCGTGGATGAGCTGGGCGACCTCGGCCGGCAGCGCTTCCCAGTTGTAGATCAGCTGGGCCTCCCCGACCTGCTCACCCATGCGGTCGCCGACCATGTGGACGCCGACCACGGCACCGTCCTTCACCTGGACGAGCTTGATCTCGCCCGCGGTGTTCAGGATCTTGCTCTTGCCGTTGCCCGCCAGGTTGTACTTCAGAGCGACGACCTTGTCCGCGCCGTAGATCTCCTTGGCCTTGGCCTCGGTGATACCGACGGAGGCGACCTCCGGGTGGCAGTACGTCACCCGCGGGACACCGTCGTAGTCGATCGGGACGGCCTTCAGACCGGCCAGACGCTCCGCCACCAGGATGCCCTCGGCGAAGCCGACGTGCGCGAGCTGGAGCGTCGGGACCAGGTCACCGACGGCGGAGATGGTCGGAACGTTGGTCCGCATGTACTCGTCGACCAGGACGTAGCCACGGTCCATGGCGACACCCTGCTCCTCGTAGCCGAGGCCCTGGGAGACCGGGCCGCGGCCGACGGCGACGAGGAGGATCTCCGCCTCGAACTCCTTGCCGTCGGCGAGGGTGACCTTGACACCGTCCTGGGTGTACTCGGCCTTCTGGAAGAAGGTGCCGAGGTTGAACTTGATGCCGCGCTTGCGGAACGCGCGCTCAAGAAGCTTCGAGCTGTTCTCGTCCTCGACCGGGACGAGGTGCTTCAGGCCCTCGATGACCGTGACGTCCGAGCCGAAGGACTTCCACGCCGAGGCGAACTCGACGCCGATGACGCCGCCGCCCAGGATGATCGCGGACTTCGGCACGCGGTCCAGGACGAGGGCGTGGTCGGAGGAGATGATGCGGTTGCCGTCGATCTCCAGGCCCGGCAGCGACTTCGGCACGGAGCCGGTCGCCAGCAGGACGTGGCGGCCCTGGATGCGCTGGCCGTTCACGTCGACGGAAGTCGGGGAGGACAGCCGGCCCTCACCCTCGATGTAGGTCACCTTGCGGGAGGCGACCAGGCCCTGCAGACCCTTGTACAGGCCGGCGATGACGCCGTCCTTGTACTTGTGGACCGCCGGGACGTCGATTCCCTCGAAGGTGGCCTTGACGCCGAACTGCTCGCTCTCGCGAGCCTGGTCGGCGATCTCGCCCGCGTGCAGCAGGGCCTTGGTGGGGATGCAACCCCGGTGCAGGCAGGTACCGCCGACCTTGTCCTTCTCGATCAGGGCGACGTCCAGGCCCAGCTGGGCCCCGCGCAGGGCCGCGGCGTAACCACCGCTACCACCGCCGAGGATCACTAGGTCGAAAACGGTGCTGGCGTCGTTCGCCACGTCACGTCCTCCATGCATGTGCGCCGTAGGCCGGTCGACGATGACCGGCAGGCGGCTGGTGTCCGGCCGCTTGATGCTTCGGCCCTTCGGTGGGGGCCCTGTCCTGCCGGGCTCCATCTTTGCACTTGTTCGAGCCGTACGAGACGCCGGGCCTGGGTGTGAGACACCCCACGCTCACTTGAAAAGGAGGCACGGGGCAGCCGACCCGAAGGGGCGCGGGGCTGTATTCGATGTGCGGCTCCGCCGCGCGGGCGCGACCAGCGCCCACGCTCACCTGCTACGGGGACCGGCGACAGCCGGCCCAAAGGGGCGCGGGGAACTGCGCGACCAGCCCCCACGCCCCTGTGGTCGGTACTACGGATTCGGCCGGGCGGCCGGGCGACTCAGCCCAGGTCGCCCGCGGCCGTCAGCTCGGCCAGCCGCACCAGCGTCCGCACGGCGGAGCCGGTACCGCCCTTCGGCGTGTACCCGAACGGGCCGCCCTCGTTGAACGCCGGGCCCGCGATGTCCAGGTGTGCCCAGGTGATCCCCTCGCCCACGAACTCGCGCAGGAACAGGCCGGCGACCAGGCCGCCGCCCATCCGCTCGCCCATGTTCGCGATGTCGGCGACGGGTGAGTCCATGCCCTTGCGCAGGTGCTCGGGCAGCGGCATCGGCCAGGCCGGCTCGCCGACCTCCTCCGCGGCTTCGTACACCGCCGTACGGAAGGAGTCGTCGTTCGCCATGACCCCGAACGTCCGGCTGCCCAGCGCCAGCATCATCGCGCCGGTCAGCGTGGCCACGTCCACGATCGCGTCCGGCTTCTCCAGCGAGGCCGCCCACAGCGCGTCCGCCAGGACCAGGCGGCCCTCGGCGTCGGTGTTGAGGACCTCGACGGTCTTGCCGCTGTACATGCGCAGCACGTCACCGGGACGGGTGGCGGTGCCCGACGGCATGTTCTCGGCCAACGCGAGCCAGCCGGTGACGTTGACCTCGAGCCCGAGGCGCGCGGCGGTGACGACCGCGGCGAACACGGCGGCGGCACCGCTCATGTCGCACTTCATCGTCTCGTTGTGACCGGCCGGCTTCAGCGAGATGCCGCCCGAGTCGTAGGTGATGCCCTTGCCGACGAACGCGAGGTGCTTGTCGGCCTTCGGGTGCGTGTACGACAGCTTGACCAGGCGCGGGGCCGCGGCCGAGCCGCCGCCGACACCGAGGATGCCGCCGTAGCCGCCCTTGGCCAGGGCCTTCTCGTCGAGCACCTGCACCTTGAGGCCGTGCTCCTTGGCCGCGGCCTGCGCCTCGGCGGCGAACGCCGCGGGGGTGAGGTCGTTCGGCGGCATGTTGATCAGGTCACGCGAGCGGTTCAGCTCCTCGCTGACCGCGAGGGCCCGGGCCGCGGCACCCTTGTGGGCCGCGTCCCGCGGCTTGCCGCCCAGCAGCGCGGCCTCGGCCAGCGGTGCCTTGCCGTTCCTGGCCTTGGCGTCCTTGGCGCCGTCCTTGTAGGCGTCGAAGGTGTAGGCGCCGAGCACGACGCCCTCGCCGATCGCGCCGACGGCGCCGGGGCCGTCGACGGGCAGGGCGAACGCGGCCTTCTTGGACCCGGCGAGGGCCCGGGCGGCCAGGCCGGCCGCCTTGCGCAGCGCCTCGGGGTCGAACCCGGCGTCCTTCTCGGGCTCCGCGCCCAGGCCCACCGCCACCACGAGCGGCGCCTTGAAGCCGGCCGGGGCGGGCAGCTTCGTCAGCTCGCCCTCGGCACCCGAGGCGCCGAGGGTCTCCAGGACGCCGGCCAGCCTGCCGTCGTACGCCTTGTCCACGGCTTCGGCGCCCGGCGCGACGACGGGGCCCTTTGCGCCCTTGGCGACACCGATCACGATCGCGTCGGCCCGCAGGCCTGGCGCCGCGGCGGTGCTGAGAGTCAGAGCAGTCACGGTGGTGAAATCTCGCTTCCGATGTGAAGTTGCTGTGGCCGATGAGGGGTGGGTCGACCGGGCCCGAGAGCCGACCCTAGGTCCAGGCCTGGGGGTGTGTGGCCACCGGGGCCTTCACCCTGTCGGCGAACACCCGGAACGAGACTACGCGCGTGTGCCCGTTCGCTCATTCCTTCGGGTGTTCACCTGCGTGTGGCGTCGTGGCTGCTTCCCACCTCTGTGCGGTGGCGGGCTCAGCCACACTCGTCGGGTTCCGATGGGCCGGCCGCCCACCGCTTCACATGTTTTCCACAGATCCCCCGCGGTTTCACCGTGGGGGATCTTCTGGGGGGAGGAATGAGCCATGGCGCATCGAGCGCATCGCAGGAGAACCGCGACGCCACCGCGACGGCTGCCGCACTGATCACCCTGGGCCTGGCTGCGCCCGGCGCCTCGGCCGCCACCGACCCGCGCATCGATCTGCGGGTCCTGCTGGTCGACGACGGCGGCAGCCCGGTCGGCGCGATCACCGCACAGCTGAAGAGCGAGGGCATCCCGTACACCACCGTCGACCTGCAGGACTCCGGTCGTCCCGCCATCACCGGCACCTTCCTGGGCGACACGGTGGGCGGCCGGCCCCGCGCCAGGTTCCAGGGCGTGGTCCTGCCGAACGAGGCCCCGTTCGGCGCGGGCTCGGCCGAGCTGACCGCGCTGGAGTCGTACGAGAAGACGTACGGCATCCCGCAGGTCGACGCCTCCACCTGGGCCCATCCCGAGGTCGGCCTCGACTACACCGACCAGAACGGGTACGCCGGCACGCTCGACGGCCGCGAGGCGGCCGTCACCGCGGCCGGCAGGGCGGGCCCGTTCGGATACCTGGCGGGCGCCTTCTCCTTCGAGGACAACTCGCCCTCCGCGCCGGAGAGTTACGGCTTCGTCGCCCAGCCCCGCACCGGCTTCACCAGCTACGTCGACGTCCCTGTGCCCGGCGGCACCGGCACCGGCAGCCTGCTCGGCGAGTACGCCCACGACGGGCGCCGCGAGCTGGTGGTGACCTTCGCCTACAACCAGTACCAGCAGCAGTTCCGGGTGCTGGCCCGCGGCATCGTGGAATGGCTGACCCAGGGCGTCCACCTGGGGCAGGCCCGCAACTACTTCGCCGTCCACGTGGACGACGTCTTCGCGCCGGACGCCCGCTGGGACACCGGGCGCAACTGCACGCCCGGCGACTTCGACTGCGCGGGCGGCGGCGACACGGAGACGCCGATCCGCATGACGGCGGCCGACGCGCAGTACGCGGCCTCCTGGGAGCAGAGACACGGCTTCACGCTCGACATGGTGTTCAACGCGGGCGCCGGAGAGGAGTGGAAGAGCGAGAACGGCGGCAAGGACGCGCTGACCGACCGACTGCTCGCGGACAAGGCCGGATACCGCTGGGTCAACCACACGTACACGCACCTGTTCCTCGGCTGCGTCCAGGACACCTCGACCGTGCCGTGGAGCTGCGCGAAGAACGCCGACGGCTCGACGCAGTGGGTGAGCCGCTCCGACATCTCCGCAGAGATCTCGAACAACTACAACTGGGCGCTCCAGCACGGGCTGTCCGTCGACCGCAGCGAGCTGGTCACCGGCGAGCACTCGGGCCTGAGGACCCTGCCCCAGCAGCCCCAGGACAACCCCAACCTGGGGCCCGCCCTGGCCGCGAACGGCGTGAAATGGACCGCCTCGGACAACTCCCGCGAGTCCGAGCAGCGGGCCGTGGGCAACAGCGCGCTCACCGTGCCGCGCTACCCGATGAACGTGTACTACAACGCCGGCACCAAGGCCGAGACGGCCGACGAGTACAACTGGATCCACACGTCCGAGGCAGACGGCGGCAGCGGCCTCTGCGAGAACAATCCGACCTCGACCTGTCTCTCCCAGCCGCTGGACACGGCCACCGGCTACACCGACTACATCGTGCCCACCGAGGCCCACACCGACCTCGGGCACGTGCTGGGCAACGACCCCCGCCCGCACTACGCACACCAGTCCAACCTGGCCGAGGACCGCATCCTCTACCCGGTCCTGGACCGCGTGCTCGCCGACTACCAGGCGCTGTTCGCCGCCAACACCCCGATCGTCAACCTGCGGCAGAGCGCCATCGGCGCAGAGCTGCAGAACCGGGCCCGGTGGCAGACCGCGCTCGACAACGGCACGGTCACCGCCTACCGGATCGGCAACACGGTCACGGTCACGGCGCCCTCGGGCACCCAGATGCCGGTGACGGCACCGGAGGGGACCAAGCAGCAACAGCTGCTGGGCACGACCACCTTCGGCACGGCGTACGCGGGCGAGCGCTCGGCCTGGGCGACACCGGGTGCCCTGCAGTCGGCGCTCACATTGAAGTTGCCGTAGGGGGAGCGCCTCGAAGGGGGTGCGGGGCTGTGTCGATCTGCTCCAGTCCTTCGGCGCCGTCCTCGGCGCTGCGGCGGTCTGCTGCGCGGCCGCACTCGCCCAGACCCTGGCCCTGCTCACCCACGCGGGCGGCCCGCACGCCGTGGCGCTCGCCGTGTACGCGGCCGGGGCCCTTTGCCCAAGTGGCCCTCGTGTACGGCCTGTTGGGGCGGGTGAGCGTGCATCGCTGAGCACGCTGCTGGTGCCCAACTACGAGCATCCGGCCGTCCGCCCCGCCGAGTGGGCGGCGATCCTCGCGGCCGCGCCCCGCCTGTACGGCGTCGTCCTCAATCCGGCCGGCGGCCCGGGGGACTGCCCGGACGTTGCCTTCGCCGAGACCGTGGCCCGGCCGCGGTCGGCGGGCGTACGGGTGCTCGGCCACGCCGACACCGGCTACGGCACCAGGCCGTACGAGGGCCCCTGGGCGACGTACCGGCGCACGCCCCCGCAGCCCCGGCACCACCCGGTCGGGGTGCGGCTGTGCCGCCTGGTGTACGGCGTACCGTCCGGCGCGGACGTGGCCGCGGCCGCAAGCGAGCACCGTGGACTGCGCGGTGCCCGGCACGGGCGCTCACCCCTGGGGCACGCTGCCCCACGGTGTGGGCTCCACCCGCTGAAGGATCCCCTCGACCGAGGTGCCGGCCAGCAGGTCGGCGAGGGAGCGGCCGCCGGGGGAGAGCACCGGCAGCGCGTTGACCAGGAACAGCACCACCGCGGCGCCCCACACCACCACCGACAGCACGAAGTGGCCCTCGATCAGCAGCACACAGGCCAGGGCGTACACGGCGACGTCGGCGGCGGTGGTGACGACGGCCCGGCGCACGCACTGCCGGGACCGGCGCGGGGTGACCCGCAGCCCGAGCAGGCCCTTGCCGAGGGTGCGGCCGAGCAGCGCGAGACAGGCCCACTGGTAGAGGAACGTGGCGACGACGAGCGCGCCGAAGGCCTCCTCCACGTCGAGCACCGCCTTGTTCCACAGCGACAGACCGAGCGATTCGGAGGCGCCGACGACGTCACCGCGCGAGGTCAGCAGGTCGAAGCCGCCCCGGGTGGCCAGTTCCGGCACGTCGGTGACGAGCGCGGTGATCCGGTGGAAGGTGAGCACGGCGAGCAGCGAGGCCGCCGTCACCACCAGAGCGAAGTCGATGAACCAGGCCACGGCACGGCGCAGCTTCAGCACGGATGTCCCCCGATCACACTTTCCTTGTCCGTGTACCGGCGAAGCCTAACGACCCAGGGACAGCACCACGAGCGCGGTCGTCGCCGACGTCTCCGCGAGGGCGCCGAACACATCACCGGTGATCCCGCCGAACCGGCGCGTGCAGCGGCGCAGCAGGAGTTCGGCCGCGGCGAGGGACAACAGCACCGCGGCCGCCGCACGGAGCCCGCCGAGCGGGCCGAAAGCCGCCCCCCAGGCGGCCGCGCCGAGCGTGCACACGGCCGCGACGGCCAGCGCGCCCGGCACCGGCACCACCCCGGCGACCGCCGCCCCGAGCCCCTCCGGCCGGGCGGCCGGCACCCCGCTGCGCGCGGCCAGGGTGAGCGCCAGCCGGGCCGTGACCGCCGAGATCACCGCCGCCGCGGCGCCCCGCTGCCAGGACTCGCCGTACAGCTGCGCCAGCACGGCGACCTGGGCCAGCAACGCGACGACGAGGGTGATCACCCCGAACGGCCCGATGTCCGACTGCTTCATGATCCGCAGCGCGTCCTCGGCGGGCTTGCCGCTGCCCAGCCCGTCCGCCGTGTCGGCGAGCCCGTCGAGATGCAGACCACGGGTCAGCGCCGCCGGTACGGCGACCGAGGCGACGGCGGCGAGCGGTGCACCGGCGCCCAGGAGGAGGAGCAGCAGACCGAGCCCGGCCGCACCGCAGCCGACGACCAGCCCGGCCACCGGAGCGCCGAGCATGCCCCCGCGCGCGGCCTGCCGGTCCCAGCGGTGCACCCGGACGGGCAGCACGGTGAGCGTGCCGAAGGCGAAGCGGAGGCCGTCGAGAGCGGAGGTTGTGAACACCGGCGCAGGGTACCGGGCCGTCGTGAATGGGCTCGGCGACGCCGAAGACAAAGGGATGTCTACGGGTAATGTGCGCACATGGGGCACTGGTGGGAGCGGAACATCGTGGAGCCGGGCAAGCTCCCGCTGCTGCTGGCCCTGACCGCTTTCGTCGTCACCTTCCTCGTCACCCGGGTCATCACCCGGCTGATCCGGGCCGGCAGGGGGCCCTTCGGCAACGTCAGCGCGGGCGGGCTGCACATCCACCACGTGGTCCCCGGGGTGGTTCTGACGATCGTCGGCGGCTTCGGGGCCGTCGCCAGCGACCGGCACGGGGCCGGCGGGGCCGTCGCCGCGGTCGTCTTCGGCATCGGGGCGGGGCTGGTCCTGGACGAGTTCGCGCTGATCCTGCACCTGGACGACGTCTACTGGACCGAGGAGGGCCGCAAGAGCGTCGAGGCCGTCGTGCTCACCGCCGCCCTGGTCGGTCTGCTGCTGGCCGGGTTCTCGCCGTTCGGGGTCAACGACCTGTCCGCGGAGGAACTCCAGGACCGGGGCACCGTCATCGCCAACATCGGCGTGAACTTCCTCTTCTCCCTGGTCGCCCTGAGCAAGGGCAAGGCCCGCATCGCGATCTACGGCGTGGTGGTGCCCCTGATCGCGCTCGTCGGTGCGGTCCGTCTGGCCCGCCCCGGCTCCTTGTGGGCACGCCGCTTCTACGGCAACCGCCCCCGCGCCCGCGCGCGAGCCGTCCTGCGCGCCTACCACCACGACCGACGCTGGGCAGGGCCCCGGCGGGCCCTTCAGGACTGGATCGGCGGTAAGCCCGACCCGCGCCCGCTCCGGCTGCCCGGCCACCGGTGACGCCGCCACAGCCGGTAGCCGTGCCGGTGCCGCACCACCACCAGCAGGCACAGCGTGCCCACGGCCATCAGCGCGGCCAGGTGCTCCTTGCCCGCCAGGTTCTCCTTGAGCAGCACCTCGGCCACCATCGAAGCGGTCACCGCACCCGCCGTCACATAGGCGCCGTACCGCCAGGCGACGAACACGGCGAGCCCCACCACGGCCGCCGACGGACCGGTGTCCACGACGTGCGCGTCCGTCCAGGGAAGACCGAACGGGGCGTGCGGGCCGAGCGCGATGCCCAGCCGCGCGTACAGCGTCCCGGCGAGCGTGGCGACGTAGGCGATGGTCAGCGTGCGCCACCAGCCCAGGCAGATCTCGGCGATCCCGAACACCAGCAGGATCTGTGCGAGCGCACCCCACACCGGCAGGTCGAGTGCGGGGACGAACAGCGACAGGGGGGTGCGCAGGAGGGCCAGCCCCAGCGGGTCCTCGGCCCGTACGGCACCCACGTTCTGCACGAACTGATAGCCCCACGGCCGGTTCTGCACGTACTGGAGGAGGGCGGTCAGGCACACCGCCGAGACCGTCATCGGTGCCGCCCCCAGGTGCCGCTTGAGCAGGGGCTCGCGCACGGTGACGTACAACAGCCCCCACTCGGCACGGGCCCAGCGGGCGAGCGTCCTCATCAAGCGTTCCTCACCGGTGTGTGTCCAGGTGCCTGCGGTGCAGCCACTTCGGCAGTCCCGGCGCCTCCAGGAAGCCCTCCGCGCGGGCCGCGGCGAGGCCGATGCGCGGCAGGTCCGCGCTCTTCTCGAAGAGCAGGAACCGCGGCTCCCAGATGGGCCGGTACTTGGCGTTGGCGCGGTACAGCGACTCGATCTGCCACCAGCGGGAGAAGAAGCTGAGCAGCGACCGCCACAGCCTCAGCACCGGTCCGGCACCGAGGCGCGCGCCACGTTCGAAGACAGACCGGAACACGGCGAAGTTGAGTGAGACCTGCGTGATCTTGATCTCCTGCGCCCGGCGCAGCAGCTCGATGACCATGAACTCCATCAGCCCGTTCTCGGAGTCCCGGTCCCGCCGCATGAGGTCCAGGGACAGCCCGTGCGGCCCCCAGGGCACGAAGGAGAGCAGCGCGCGCAGTCTCCCGTCGGCGTCCGTGCACTCCAGCATCACGCACCGCCCGTCCTCGGGGTCCCCGAGCCGGCCGAGCGCCATGCTGAACCCGCGCTCGGTCGCCCCGTCCCGCCAGTCGTCCGCACGCTCGATCAGGTACGCCATCTCGCCTGCCGGAATGTCCTCGTGCCGCCGGATGCGCACCTCGTACCCGGCCCGTTTCACCCGGTTGTACGCCTGCCGGACGGTCCGCATCGCCCGTCCCTCCAGGGTGAACTCGGCCACCTCCACGATCGCCTCGTCGCCGAGTTCCAGCGCGTCCAGGCCGTGGCGGGCGTAGACCGTCCCCGCCTCCTCGCCCGCCCCCATCACCGCCGGGATCCACCCGTGCACCCGCGCCTCGGCCAGCCACGGCACGATGGCGCCGGGCCACGCCTCCGGGTCGCCCAGCGGATCCGCGGAGGCCAGGCTCACGCCGCCGACGACACGGTAGGCGACGGCCGCCTTGCCGGTCGGCGACCACACCACGCTCTTCTCCCGGCGCAGCGCGAAATAGCCGAGCGAGTCCCGCTCGCCGTGCCGCTCCAGCAGGACCCGCAGCCGCTTCTCGTCGTCCTCGGTGAGCGGGTCGACGGCGCGCCGGGAGCGGAAGGCGGCGTAGAAGACGGCGAGGACGAGGGCCGTGCTGAGCACGTTGACGGCCACGTTGGCCCAGTTGGGCGGCTCGATCCCGGGGAAGTGGTTCTCGTCCGCGGCCACCGACACCAGCCTGAGGGTGCCGTAGTGCCAGCGCTCCAGGAACGTCGAACGGGCCGCGTCCGGCGCCTGGTTGGTGATCGTCACCAGCACCCCGGCCAGCAGCGAGGCGAGCAGGCCGCCGCCGACGGCGACCGTCGCGGCGAGCCGTGGATTGGACCGGTCGCCCTTGGCGTAGAACTCCCGCCGCCCGGCCAGCAGGGCCGCGACGAACGCCGCCGTCAGCACCAGGGAGATCCAGTTCTGCGCGTACTGTCTGATCTCGGGGAATGCCATCGCGAAGGCGAACAGCACCAGGAAGGACCCGCTGAGCACCAGGTTCAGGATCCACGCGGCCCGCTTGCGCCGCCGCATGGTGATCGCGAGGAACGCGGTGAACAGGCCCGAGGCGAAGCCTGCCGTCAGCAGATACGGAGTGAAGTAGTTCTCCTGGTTGTGCCGGCGCACGTCCTGGCCCAGCGACACCCACACCGCGCTGAGGAAGTTGACGAAGGCGACAGCCCGCAGATACCAGACGGCGAAGGCGGCGGCCCGCCGGGAAGCCCCGGTGGACCGCCGCCCCTGCTCACCGGACTGTTCCGGCTCGTCCTGCTGTTCCGCGGCAATTCGGGCATCTCCCATGGGGGAGGATCATATGGGGCTGCCCCGACGAACCACACTTTTCCTGCCATGGCAGCCCGGCACCCTCGCCAAGGCCGCACATGTTCCGGTGCGATTCCGCGGACCCAGCCGCCCCTCCGCCCGGGCGCGAGGGACTACTCCTTCTCCTCCGGCTCCGTCTCCTTCGGCTCCTCCGACTCCTTCTCGGGCAGCTCGGCGGCCAGGGCGGCGGCGGCCTGCACCAGCGGCAGTGCCAGCAGCGCCCCCACGCCTTCGCCGACCTTCACACCCTGCGTCAGCAGCGGCTCCAGCGCCATCCGGTCCAGCGCCTTCGCCTGCCCCGGCTCCCCGCTGTCGTGCCCGGCCAGCCACCAGTCCGGCGCCCGGAAGGCCACCCGCTGGGCGACCAGCGCACACGCGGCGGCGACCACGCCGTCCAGAATCACCGGCAGCTTCCGCACCGCCGCCTGCAGCAGGAAACCCGTCATCGCGGCCAGATCGGCGCCGCCCACGGCCGCGAGCAGCTGCAACTGGTCCCCGAGTACCGGCCGTGCCCGTCGCAGCGCGTCCCGGATCGCCGCGCACTTGCGCATCCACGCCAGGTCGTCGATGGGCAGCCCGCCCCGCCCGGTCACCACGGACGCGTCGGTCCCGCACAGCGCGGCGATCAGCACCGCCGCCGCCGTGGTCCCGCCCACGCTCACATCGCCGAGCACCACCAGGTCCGTCCCCGAGTCGGCCTCCTCGTCGGCGACGGCGACGCCCGCCAGGAAGGCGGCCTCGGCCTCGTCCGGGGTGAGCGCGTCCTCGGTGTCGACACGGCCGCTGCCGCGCCGCACCCGATGGCGTACGACGTCCTGCGGGAAGGCGTCCGCCGGGCAGTCCAGGGCCATGTCCACGACCCGTACGGGCACGTCGAGGCGGCGCGCGAGCACCGACACCGGGCTGCCGCCCTCCAGCACCTCCCGCACCAGCTGCCCGGCACTGCCCGCGGGCCGCGCCGAGACGCCCAGTTCGGCGATCCCGTGGTCACCGGCGAACAGGACCACCCGGGGCCGCTCGACCGGCCGCACCGGTACGGCGCTCTGCGCGGCGGCCAGCCACTCGCCCAGCTCGTCCAGGCGCCCGAGCGAGCCGGGTGGCACGATCTGGCGCTCCCGCCGGGCCTCGGCGTCACGGCGCACGCCACCGTCCGGGCGCTCGATCAGATCGGAGAAGTCGTCCAGATTAAGGCTGCTCATTCGCCGAACAGTACCGGCAGCGAACGAACCCTTCCGCGCCACACCGCCACCACACCGCCACCACATCGTTGCACCCAAGATCGGTATCCCATACGTTCCGGTTTGCAGTGGAATGTCGCACAGGGAGCCGCCATGCAGCCCTCGCCCCTCGCCCCACGGGTCACCGGCCCGAACGACCCCTTCCAGGAGCCGCGCCGCGAGGACTGCCCCTGGTGCGGGTCCCCGCGCCTGCGCACCCGGATGCGCGCCACCGACCCACTGCGGCACCGGCCGGGCACCTTCGTCGTCGACGAGTGCCGCGACTGCCGCCACGCCTTCCAGAACCCCCGGCTCACGGCGGAGGGCCTCGCCTTCTACCACCGGGACTTCTACGAGAGACACCTGGAGGAGTTCGCCGCCCGCATCCTCTCCGCCCGCGCGGTGCGCCGCCGCCACCGCGCCGCGGCCCACGCGCTCTCGGCGCTCTCCGAACCGGAGAGCTGGCTGGACGTGGGCACGGGGCACGCCCGCTTCCCCGAGGCGGCGAAGGAGTTCTTCCCCTACACCAGCTTCGACGGCCTGGACCCGACGGCCCGCGTGGAACAGGCGTTGCTGGACGGCCGCGTCGAGGAGGCCCACCGGGGCTACCTGACCACCCCCGGGACGGCGGCCCGCCTGCGCGCCCGCTACGACGTGGTCAGCATGTTCCACCACCTGGAGCACGCCCCCGACCCGCGCTCCGAACTCCGCGCCGCCCTCACGGCGCTGCGCCCCGGCGGCCACCTCGTCGTCGAAGTCCCCGACCCGCGCTGCGCGTTCGCCACCCTGCTCGGCAAGTGGTGGCTGCCCTACGGCCAGCCCCGCCACCTCCACTTGATGCCCCTGGCCAACCTGCGTGCGGAGCTGGAGGCGCAGGGCTGCACGATCCTCGTCACGGACCGCAAGGCCCCCCACGTGCCCTACGACCTGTCAGCGGCCCTCTCCCTGGCCCTGGCCCACGTACCCGCACTCTTCAGGGCCTTGGCAGTGCCTGCGCTGGCGCTGGCCTCGACCCTGGACCACCTCATCGCCCCCCTCTCCCACCACACCCGCCTCTCCAACGCGTACCGGATCGTGGCCCGCAAGGGGGTGGGCGCCGTCGGGTAACCGCGGCCCGTGGGCGCCGTCGGGTGTGCGAAGCCGGTGGGCGCCGCCGTGCGACTGCGGGTGCGTGGGGGCTGATCGCGCTAGTTCCCCGCACCCCTTCGGGGCGCTCCTGGCCGCGGGTGAGCGCCCCCACCCCACCGCCCGGCCGCAGCGGACCGCGCCGCTCAACCCCGCAGGACCACAGCCTGTCCGGCCACCACCAGCAGCACCTGCTCGCACTCGCTCGCGAACGCCGCATTCAGCCGCCCGAGTTCATCCCGGTACCGCCGCCCGGACGCCGTCGCCGGCACGATCCCCGAGCCCACCTCGTTGGACACGGCCACCACGGTCCGCCGCGTGGCCCGCACCGCCGCCGCCAGCTCCCGCACCCGCTCGCGCAGCGCCTTCTCACCGCCGTCCGCCCACTCCGCGTCGTCCCACGCCCCGACCGCGTCCATCACATCCGTCAGCCACAGCGACAGACAGTCGATCAGCACCGGCGGCCCGTCCACGGCCAGCAGCGGCACCAGATCGGTCGTCTCCGTGGTACGCCACGACCCCGGCCGCCGTTCCCGGTGCAAGGCCACCCGCGCCGCCCACTCGGTGTCCCCGCCGCGCGTCCCGCCGGTGGCCACGTACAGCACCTCGGGGAAGGCCTCCAGCCGCCGCTCGGCCTCGACCGACTTTCCCGAGCGCGCCCCGCCCAGCACCAGCGTCCGCCGCGGCACGTCCGGCACCTCCTCGTAGGCCCCGACCGCCAGCGTCGTACCGTCCGGCACGGCCCGTGCCCCGGCCGCCGCGAGCTGCCGCCGCACCTCCGCGCCCTGCGGCACGTCGTGGTCGAGATGGACGGCGATCACGTCCGTCGTCGGCGTGAGCGAACCGACCGCCCGCAGACGGGCCAGTGCGTCCGGGCGGCCCACGACATCGGCCAGCACCATCTGGTACGTCTCCGCCGTCGCCTCCTCCAGGCCGGCCGGTGCCCCGCCCGGCGGCAGATACAGCAGCCGCTGCCCGTCCGGCCCGGTCACCGCGTATCCGGTGCCGCCCGCGTCCATCGCCAGGGCCCGCACCCTGTGCCCCGTCAGCAGCGCCAACTCCCGCCCGTCCGGCACCCGTACGGGCTGCGGCAGTCCGGCCGGCACCTCCATCGCGGGCCCGTCGTGCGGATGCGACAGCAGCACCTGCCGTACCCCGCCCAGCGAATGCCCCGACCGTGCGGCCGCGAACGCCGCCCCGGGCGTCAGGTCGAGCAGCAGCGCCCCGTCCACCAGCAACGCGGTGGCCGCCCGCGCGTCCGGCCCCAGGGCGGTCGCGCACACCGCGCAGGGACAGTCGAGGCGGGGCAGCCCCTCGGGGGCACCGGTTCCGAGCAGAGTCACTTCCACGAGATCGATTTTCCCCTGTCCTCGCAGGCGCCGCTCATCCGCAGCTTCCCAAGGGGCGCGGGGCCGTGTCGACATGCGGCTCCGCCGCGCGGGCGCGACAAGCCCCCCCGCCGGCGGATGATCCACAGCATCTAACGGCCGACCCGGCGGAGCGAATACGCTTTCCGCAGGCGTTGGATCAAAGGAGACCCATATGACGGCATGGACGTGGCGGTTCGAGAAGGCCGACGGGACGGAGGTCCAGCCCGCGGTGCAGCCGGAGGAGTTCACGACGCAGGGGGACGCCGAGTCCTGGATCGGCGAGCACTGGAAGGAACTGCTGGAGGGCGGCGCCGACCAGGTGCGACTGTTCGAGGAGAACACCGAGATCTACGGCCCGATGAACCTGCACGCCGACGCGTCGTAACCGGGGGGAGGGGTGGGGAGGGGCCTCCCTCCTCACTGCTCGCCCAGCGTCACCTCCGCCGTTCGCGCGGCGCCGTTGCGCTGGTAGGCCACCGTCGTTCGCTGCCCCGGTTTCGCCACCGCCAGCGCCTCGGACACATCCGTGGTCGTGGTGACCGGGGTGCCGCCCAGCCTGGTGACCACATCGCCCGGCCGCAGGCCCGCCCGGTCGGCCGCGCTGCCGCTCTTCACGGTGACCACCGCGGCCCCGGTCGGCCGGTAGCTGTCGTCCACGACCGTCCGCGCGGTGATGCCGAGCGCGGCCCGCCCCGAGTCGACGACCTTGCCGCTCCTGATGATCTGGCCGGCGACCGTCTTCACCATCGACGCCGGGATGGCGAACCCGATGCCCGGGGCCGCGCTGCCGCCCGGATCGGGGTCGGCGGCGGCGAGCGTCGGGATACCGATGACCTGCCCGTTCAGGTCGACCAGGGCGCCCCCGCTGTTGCCGGGGTTGATCGCGGCCGACGTCTGCACCATGTTCGCGATGGTGGCGCCCGTCCCGCCGCCGCTGCTGCCCTCGCTGACGGTCCGTCCGGTCGCCGACACGATGCCCTGGGTGACGCTGGAGGACAGCCCGAGCGGCGAGCCCATGGCCAGCACGATCTGGCCGACCTGCACCTTCTCGGAGTTCCCGAACGCCGCAGGCTTCAGCCCGTCCGGCACCTTGTCGAGCCTGAGCACCGCGAGGTCCTGGTCCGGGTACGAGTAGACCAGGCCGGCGGTGAGCGGCTCCTCGCTGTTGGCCGTGGTCACCGTGAAGGTCTTCTCGGAGCCGACCACGTGCGCGTTGGTGACGATGTGCCCCCGGCCGTCGTACACGACCCCCGAGCCCAGGTCATGGCTCGCCTCGATCTGCACGACGGACGGCAGGACCTCCTTGATGACCTTCAGGTACTGGCCCTGCAGGTCGCTCACGGAAAGGGGGAGCGCCGTCCCGGCGGTCGAACCGTCCTGTTCGGCGGGCGCCACCGGGGCCCTGCAGCCGAAGGTCAGGAGCGCGGCACACACGAGAGCGGTGACGGAGGCGACCCTCCACGGGGCACGGGTACGGGAAGCGTCCATGCCCCGAGTCTTCGCCGGGGTGAATCACCGGGCCCGTCGTGTACGTCCGAACGGGCTCAGCCCCGCACCCCGCACAGGTGCAGCAGCGCCGCGACCCCCCGGTACGGATCGGTCCGCCCGGCCCGTTCCTCGGCCGCCAGCAGTGCCTCCAGGTCCGCGGGGATCTCCGCGTCGTCCGCCGCCGTGTCGGTGAAGACCCGCACCCCGTACCAGGCGTGCAGCGGGGCCGCGATGCCGGCGAGCGTGGCGCTGAGCGCCGACAGCCGGTCGGCCCGTACGTCCAGGCCGAGGCGGTTGCGGTAGGCGGTGGTGCCGAACGCGGCCAGCGCGCCCGTCCAGTCCCCGGACAGGCCCGGCCGCATGGCGAGCGCGTCGCCGTTGCGCACCAGCAGCGACAGCAGGCCGCCCGGCGCGAGCATCCGGGCCAGACCCGCGACCAGCGGATCGGGCTCCTCGACGTACATCAGTACGCCGTGGCAGAGCACCACGTCGAAGCTGCCCGGCAGGAAGTGCACGCCGGTGTCCCGCCCGTCGCCCTGCACCAGCCGGACCCGCTCGCGGATGCCCTCCGGCTCACCGGCCAGGGCCTCGCGCGCGGCCGCGACCATCGTGGCGTCCTGCTCGACGCCGGTCACCTGGTGACCGAGCCGGGCCAGCCGCAGCGCCTGCGTGCCCTGGCCCATCCCCACGTCGAGCACCCGCAGCCGCTGCCCGACCGGGAACCGTCCGGCTATCTGCTCGTCGAGCTGCCGGGCCACCAGCTCCTGCCGTACGACATCACGCAGCCCGCCGAGCCCGTTCAGCCAGGACTCGGCCGCACCCCCGGTGAAGGCGTCTGCGCTCAGGGCCGCTCTCCGCGCTTGACCTGCGGCTTCGGCAGCCGGAGCCGGCGCATCTGGAGAGAGCGCATCAGGGCGTAGGCGACAGCACCCCGGCGGTTCTGGTCGGGGAAACGCTCCGCCAGCCGCTTCTTGAGCCGGAATCCGCTGACGGCCGCGTCGAGCACGATCAGCACGATCACGACGAGCCACAGCCACAGCGCAATCGCCTGGATCGAGGGCACCCGCACCACGCTCAGCACCAGGATGACCACGGCCAGCGGCAGGAAGAACTCCGCGACGTTGAACCGCGAGTCGACCCAGTCGCGGGCGAACTTGCGGACCGGGCCCTTGTCCCGGGCGGGCAGATAGCGCTCGTCGCCGCCGGCCAGCGCCTGGCGCTGCCGGTCCAGCGCCTGGCGGCGCTCCTCGCGCTGACGCTTGGCGGCGTCCTTGCGCGTCGTCGGCGTGTTGGCGACACTGCGGCGCTGGGACTGGGCCTCACTGCGCTTGGGCGTGGGCCTGCCCTTGGGGGCCTGCGGGTCTCGGGGCTGCTTGGAGTCGGTCACCGCCGCCTTGTCGGCGGGGGCCTTCTCGTCCTTGGCACGGCTACGGAACACAAAACCCAAGCGTAAGGGCTTCACGGGCATGGACCCCAGTCCAATGGGGAACGATCCGGCAACACCGGACGTCTGTAGGGGGACAGAGGGGACGTTGCAGACGCTTCATCCGGCGGCCACCGAGGAGCCGGGAGGGCCTCACCCCGAGGACCACCTACTCCTCACGCCGGAGCGATATTGTCCGCAGTCGTTCTTGGGGATGAGCGCATCACCCCCGGAACAGTGCGGTAATGGAGTCAGGGCCCGTACTGTGGGTTCTGTCGCAGCATCGGTGAGCTGGAGTCCGTCAGAAGGGGGCGCGCGAAGCCCATGAGCGGTGTCATGAAGCGTATGGGGATGATCTTCCGCGCGAAGGCGAACAAGGCCCTTGACCGGGCCGAGGACCCGCGCGAGACCCTCGATTACTCGTATCAGAAGCAGCTGGAGCTGCTGCAGAAGGTGCGCCGCGGCGTCGCCGACGTGGCGACCTCCCGCAAGCGCCTCGAACTCCAGCTCAACCAGCTGCAGCAGCAGTCGTCGAAGCTGGAGGACCAGGGCCGCAAGGCGCTCGCGCTCGGTCGCGAGGACCTGGCCCGTGAGGCGCTCTCCCGCCGGGCGGCCCTGCAGCAGCAGGTGACGGACCTGGAGACGCAGCACACGACTCTCCAGGGCGAGGAGGAGAAGCTCACCCTGGCGGCCCAGCGCCTGCAGGCCAAGGTCGACGCCTTCCGCACGAAGAAGGAGACCATCAAGGCCACCTACACCGCGGCCCAGGCCCAGACCCGTATCGGCGAGGCCTTCACCGGCATCTCCGAGGAGATGGGCGACGTCGGCCTCGCCATCCAGCGTGCCGAGGACAAGACCGCCCAGCTCCAGGCCCGGGCCGGCGCGATCGACGAGCTGCTCGCCTCCGGTGCCCTCGACGACCCCTCCGGCATGGCCAAGGACGACATCGCGGCCGAGCTGGACCGGATCTCCGGTGGTACGGATGTAGAGCTGGAACTGCAGCGCATGAAGGCCGAGCTCGCCGGCGGTTCGCCGCAGCAGGCGATCGAGGGCGGCACCGGCCAGGCTCAGTCCCAGCAGCACCCGCAGGACACCCCGCGCTTCGACAAGCAGTAGTCCGGCGCCGGGACCCCGAGCCGAGGAGGCCGACGTGATCGTACGGATCATGGGGGAGGGCCAGGTGAAGCTGGACGACTCCCACTTCGTCGAGCTGAACAAGCTGGACGACGAGCTGCTGGCGGAGATGGAGAGCGGCGACGAGGAGGGCTTCCGTCGCACGCTCGCCGCTCTCCTGGACTCCGTCCGGCGGCTCGGTGCTCCTCTGCCGGACGACGCCCTGGAACCCTCGGAGCTGATCCTGCCGACGGACGACGCCTCCCTGAGCGAGGTCCGGCAGATGCTCAACGACGACGGGCTGATCCCGGGCTGATCCCGGCGCGGGTCAGCCCAGCGTGAACCAGGTGGTGCGGGACTTCTGCCACTCCGGGTGGGTGAGGTCCTTCGCCTCGGTGCCGTCGCCGTAGAGGTCGGCGGACCCGTCGTCCGTGATCAGCTGCACCCGGGCCCCGGGGACGTCCAGATCGGGCACGGACACGACGGACTCCCAGCCGCCCGCGTCCGCGGTCGGCAGGTCCAGCTTCTTCACGGGCTGGTGCCCGGCCACCCCGTCCCAGGTGTACAGGGCGTACGGGTCGCTGTTGTCGTCGGCCGCCCAGGACCCGGCCAGGATCAGGAACTGGCCCTTGTCGTTGCGGCGCAGGTCACGGATGGACAGACCGCCGAGGTCCAGCTCGATGGGCGTACCGAACGTGGCCTTCGTACCGCGGACCACCTGGTCCATGTTGGTCACCGGCACGATCAGTGCCCTGCCGCCCGACTGCGGCGGCACCAGTGGGGCCCGGAAACCGACGTAGGCGGTGGTGGAGGAACCCGGCGCGAACTCCAGGCCCTCCACGTTGAAGCCGTCCACCTGCTTCGGGGTCTGTCCGGCGGCGGTCGCGGCGGCGAAGCCGTACCGGTCGCCGTTCGCCTCGTCCCAGGTCACCAGGTCGTCGCGCAGACGGTGCCCGGCCGTGCCGAAGGAGAGCGAGGTGGCCGCGCCCGAGCCGGAGACCGTGGTGGTGAACACCGTGTTGCGGTCGGGCTTGTACTCGCCGTCCTTGTTGTTGCCGAGCGAACCCGTCCAGTAGATCGTGTTCCCGACGCGGGTCGCGCCCTCGATGTCGACCTCCTTGTCGGCACCCAGTGCGCCGTCCATGTCCCAGGTCTTCACCGGGGCGCCGGAGGCCGCGCCGTTGTACAGGCGCAGGGTGTTGTCCTCGTCGTTGCCGACGACGATGTACCCGCCGCCGACGTCCACCGCGGCGGAGGCGTCCGAGGCGCCGGTGAGATAGCGGGCGTCGGCGGAGTACTGGACGCTCGGGGAAGCCGCGTAGTGCAGCGTCGTGGTGGCCGTCTTGCCGCCGAGCCCCGTCACCTTCAGCGTGAGGTCCGCGTAGCCCTGGGCGTGCGCGGTGACCGAGACGGTACGGCTGCCTCCGGTGCCCGTGACCGTGACGTCGGAGACGGCCGCCACGGAGGTGCGGGTGCTCCTGGTGGCCGCCACGGTCAGCGCGGAGGCGTCCGCGCCGCTCTGCGCGAGCGTGACGGTGACCGTCGGGTCGCCGGTGCTGCCGACCGCGCCCGACAGGTAGGCCGCCGACAACTTGATCGTCGGCGTGCCGTAGGTGACGGCCTGCGCGGGGGTGACCAGACCGGTCACCGAGACGAGCGCGAGGGCCGCGGCCGACCACAGCGCAGGACGGGACGGCGAGGAGGAAGGGCGCACGAGGGCTGCCTTTCGTCGACAGGACGCATCCGGCCGGACGGCGCGAATGCCGACGAGAAGGTTGAGCATGTACGGCCAACGGCGGGCGTCCGGTTTCCGTACCCTCCGCGAACAGCACGGGACAGCTGACGATCAGTGAGGCCGCAAGCGGGTGAGGCCGTGCGAATGTGCGGACCGGTGGGGGTTGATCGCGCAGTTCCCCGCGCCCCTTCGGGGCGCCTCTCCTGGTTGCGGGCGGTCGTGGGACGTTGCTGGTGAAGGCGTGCGTGTCTGCGGGCCGGTGGGGGCTGGTCGCGCAATTCCCCCCGCCCCTAAGGGGGTTGCGGTCGCTGCACCCTCAGAGTCCATGCACCTAGCCGCGGGCAGTCGTGCCGCTGGGCGGCACGGGTGGGCGCCCCCCGAGCGCCGGGGAGCGGCCCGGCGTCGGCCCCCCAGCACCGGCGCCTGACTGCTGACCCGCGCTGCAACGCGCCGTACTGTTCACAAGGTGAGCACTCTCGAGCGCGCCCGGTGCAGTCTCAAGGCGCACCCCCTCGCACTGGACGCGGCCATCGCCGCCGCCGTACTGGTGTGCATGGTCGTCGGCTCGTTCGTGGTGCCCCGCGGGGACAACGGCGTCACCTGGGGCGTCCGCACCCCGGACCCGCTCAGCCTGCTCCTGATGACCCTCGGCGCCGCCGCGCTCGTCTTCCGCCGCCGCGCTCCCAAGGCGGTCCTCGCCGTCACCGGGACCGTCTCCCTGATCGAGTTCTTCACCGGCGACCCGCGCGCCCCGGTCGCCATGTCCGCCGTCGTCGCCCTCTACACCGTCGCCTCGACCACCGACCGCACCACCACCTGGCGCGTCGGCCTGCTCACCATGACCGTGCTGACCGCCGCCGCCATGCTCGGCGGCACCCTGCCCTGGTACGCCCAGGAGAACCTGGGCGTGCTCGCCTGGACCGGCATCGGCGCGACCGCCGGGGACGCCGTACGCAGCCGCCGCGCGGTCGTCCAGGCCATCCGGGAGCGCGCCGAACGCGCCGAGCGCACCCGTGAGGAGGAGGCCCGCCGCCGCGTCGCCGAGGAGCGGCTGCGCATCGCCCGCGATCTGCACGACGTGGTCGCCCACCACATCGCGCTGGTCAACGTGCAGGCCGGGGTCGCGGCGCACGTCATGGACAAGCGGCCCGACCAGGCCAAGGAGGCCCTCGCCCACGTCCGCGAGGCCAGCCGTTCGGCGCTCAACGAGCTGCGCGCCACCGTGGGCCTGCTCCGCCAGTCCGACGACCCCGAGGCCCCCACCGAACCCGCTCCCGGCCTCAGCCGTCTCGACGAACTCGCCGGCACCTTCCGCAACGCAGGGCTCCCGGTCCAGGTGGCGCGCACCGACCACGGCACCGCGCTGCCGGCCGCCGTCGACCTGGCCGCCTACCGGATCATCCAGGAGGCCCTGACCAACGCGCAGAAACACGCGGGCCCCGACGCCAGGGCCGAGGTCAGCGTCGTACGCGTCGGACCGCACATCGAGGTCACCGTCCTGGACGACGGCGGGGGCGCGGGCGGTGAGCCGGGGGCCGGCGGCGGGCACGGGCTGCTCGGCATGCGGGAGCGGGTCACTGCCCTCGGCGGCACCCTGACCACCGGCCCCCGCTACGGCGGCGGCTTCCGCGTCCATGCGATCCTGCCGGTCAAGACCCGCACCACGGCCCAGGGGGAGCCCGCATGACGATCCGTGTCCTGCTCGCCGACGACCAGGCACTACTGCGCAGCGCGTTCCGCGTGCTGGTCGACTCCGAGCCCGACATGGAGGTGGTCGGGGAGGCGTCCGACGGCGCCGAGGCGGTCCGGCTGGCCAAGGAGCACAGCGCGGACGTCGTTCTCATGGACATCCGGATGCCCGGCACCGACGGCCTCGCCGCCACCCGCCTGATCAGCTCCGACCCGTCCCTCGCCGACGTCCACGTGGTCATCCTGACCACCTTCGAGGTGGACGACTACGTGGTCCAGTCCCTGCGGGCGGGCGCCTCCGGCTTCCTCGGCAAGGGCAGCGAACCCGAGGAACTGCTGAACGCCATCCGGGTCGCCGCGGGCGGCGAGGCCCTGCTGTCCCCGGCGGCCACCAAGGGCCTGATCGCCCGCTTCCTCGCCCAGGGCGAGGGCGACGACGGCCGCGACCCCGCCCGCTCCGAGCGGCTCGGCGCGCTCACCGGCCGGGAGCGGGAGGTACTCGTCCAGGTCGCCGGCGGCCACTCCAACGACGAGATCGCCGAACGCCTGGAGGTCAGCCCGCTGACGGTGAAGACGCACGTCAACCGGGCCATGGCCAAGCTCGGCGCCCGGGACCGGGCGCAGCTCGTCGTCATCGCGTACGAGTCGGGGCTGGTACGCCCGAGGATGGACTGACCTCCACCCGCACGTACTGCGCGCGGAGTAGGGGCCGGATAAGGAAATGGACCTGGGGCCTACAAGACGGCGCTCTGTCATGGCTCAGGGTGGTGGGGTGGGCGCCCACCAGCGCCTCCCGCTTCTGCCGCTCACGGAAACGAGACCCTGAACCATGTCCTGGCTGTCGAGATTCAGCCTCGCGCAACGGGCCCTGATAGGCCTCATGTCGATCGTCGCGCTCGTCTTCGGGCTGATCGCGATACCCCAGATCAAGCAGCAGCTGCTGCCCACCATCGACCTGCCCATGGTGTCGGTCATCGCGCCGTACCAGGGCGCCTCGCCCGACGTCGTCGAGAAGCAGGTCGTCGAGCCCATCGAGGACAACCTCCAGGGCGTGGACGGCGTCACCGGCGTCACCTCCACGGCCAGCGAGGGCAACGCCGTGATCATGGCGTCCTTCGACTACGGCAACAACACCAAGCAGCTGGTCTCCGACGTCCAGCAGGCCGTCAACCGGGCCCGCAACCAGCTCCCGGACGACGTCGACCCGCAGGTCGTCTCCGGCTCCACGGACGACATGCCGACCGTGGTCCTCGCCGTCACCTCCGGCAAGGACCAGCAGGCCCTCGCCGACCAGCTCGACAAGACGGTCGTCCCGACCCTGAAGGACATCGACGGCGTCGGCCGCGTCCAGGTCACCGGCACACGCGACCTCCAGGTCGCCGTCACCCCGAACGACGCGAAGCTGGCGCAGGCGGGTCTCACCTCCGCCGCCCTCGGCCAGGCCCTGCAGGCGGGCGGTGCGACCGTGCCGGCCGGCTCCTTCGACGAGGACGGCGCCAACCGCACCGTCCAGGTCGGCGGCGGCCTCACCTCGCTGCAGCAGATCCGGGACCTGATGGTCACCGGCGAGGGCGTCAAGAAGCCCGTGCGCCTCGGTGACGTGGCCACCGTGAAGGAGCAGCCGGCCCCGTCCGACTCCATCACCCGCACCGACGGCCGGCCCAGCCTCGCCGTCAACGTCACCATGGACCACGACGGCAGCGCGGTCTCCATCTCGAACGCCGTCAAGGACAAGCTGCCCGACCTGCGCAAGGACCTCGGTTCCGGCGCCAGGCTGACGGTCGTCAGCGACCAGGGCCCGGCCGTCTCCAAGTCCATCAAGGGGCTGACCACGGAGGGCGCGCTCGGCCTGCTCTTCGCCGTCCTGATCATCCTGGTCTTCCTGGCCTCGGTCCGCTCGACGCTGGTCACGGCGGTGTCCATCCCGCTGTCCGTCGTCCTCGCGCTGATCGTGCTGTGGACCCGCGACCTGTCCCTGAACATGCTCACCCTGGGCGCACTGACCATCGCCATCGGCCGGGTCGTCGACGACTCGATCGTGGTCCTGGAGAACATCAAGCGGCACCTGGGCTACGGCGAGGAGCGCAAGGACGCCATCCTGAACGCCGTGCGCGAGGTAGCCGGCGCGGTCACCTCCTCCACCCTCACCACGGTCGCCGTGTTCCTGCCGATCGGCCTGGTCGGCGGCATGGTGGGCGCCCTGTTCGGCTCGTTCAGCATCACGGTGACGGCGGCCCTGCTGGCCTCCCTCGTCGTCTCGCTGACGGTCGTGCCCGTCCTGTCCTACTGGTTCCTGCGCGCCCCGAAGGGCACCCCGAAGGACGCCGACGAGGCGCGCCGCCGGGCCGAGGAGAAGGAGGCGAAGAGCCGCCTCCAGCGCTTCTACGTCCCCGTCCTGCGCTTCGCCACCCGCCGCCGGTTCACCAGCCTGCTGATCGCGGTGGTCGTCCTGGTCGTCACGTTCGGCATGTCCGGACTGCTGAAGACGAACTTCTTCGACCAGGGCGAGCAGGAGGTCCTGACCGTCAAGCAGGAGCTGAAGCCCGGCACCAGCCTCGCGGCCACCGACGCCCAGGCCAAGCGGGTCGAGAAGCTGCTCGCCTCCACCGACGGGGTCAAGGACTACCAGGTCACCGTCGGCTCCTCCGGCTTCATGGCGGCCTTCGGCGGCGGCACGGACACCAACCAGGCGTCGTACCAGGTGATGCTGAAGGACTCGAAGTCCTACGACGACGTGCAGAAGCACCTCGAGGACGGGCTGAAGAAGCTCAAGGGCATCGGCACGACCACCGTCTCGGCCGGTGACGGCTTCGGCAACCAGGACCTCAGCGTCGTGGTGAAGGCCTCCGACCCGCAGGTGCTGAGCGAGGCCGCCGACCGGGTGCGCTCCACCGTGGCCGGGCTCGACGACGTCACCGACGTCACCAGCGACCTCGCGCAGAGCGTGCCGCGGATCTCGGTCAAGGCGGGCCCCAAGGCGGCCGCGGCCGGGTTCGACGACCAGAAGCTGGGCGCCGCGGTCGCGCAGGCCGTGCGCGGTACGACGGCGGCCAAGGCGATCCTCGACGACACCGAGCGCGACGTCGTCGTGAAGTCGGCCAAGCCCGCCACGACCCTGGCCCAGCTGAAGGCGCTGCGCCTCGGCCCGGTGAAGCTCGGCGACATCGCGACCGTGAAGCTGGTGGACGGGCCGGTGTCGATGACCCGCATCGACGGCCAGCGTGCCGCGACCATCAAGGCCAAGCCGACCGGTGACAACACGGGCGCGGTCAGCACCCAGCTCCAGTCGAAGATCAAGGCCCTGAAGCTCCCGGCGGGCGCCAAGGCGGAGATCGGCGGCGTGAGCTCGGACCAGGACGACGCGTTCAAGAACCTGGGCCTGGCGATGCTGGCGGCGATCGCGATCGTCTTCATGCTGCTGGTGGCGACGTTCCGCTCGCTCGTCCAGCCGCTGATCCTGCTGGTCTCGATCCCCTTCGCGGCGACGGGCGCGATCGGCCTGCTGGTCGCCACCGGTACCCCGATGGGCGTTCCGGCGATGATCGGCATGCTGATGCTGATCGGCATCGTGGTGACCAACGCGATCGTGCTGATCGACCTGATCAACCAGTACCGCAGGCAGGGCTACGGCGTCGTCGAGGCCGTGGTGGAGGGCGGCCGCCACCGTCTGCGCCCGATCCTCATGACGGCCCTGGCGACGATCTTCGCCCTGCTGCCGATGGCCCTGGGGGTCACCGGCGAGGGCGGCTTCATCGCCCAGCCGCTGGCCGTGGTCGTGATCGGCGGTCTGATCTCGTCCACGCTGCTGACCCTGCTCCTCGTCCCGACGCTCTACGCGATGCTGGAGCTCCGCAAGGAGCGCCGCGCGACGAGGCGGGCCGCGAAGAAGGGCGTACCGGCTCCGGAGCAGTCCGCCTCCGACGAGCCGGAGCCGGAGCCGGAGCCGGAGCCGGCGGGAGTCTGACAGACCCGCACCCGCGTCCCCTCCCTCACAGGCTTTTCCTATCCTGTGATCTCGAACTGCTCTGCGGGGGAGGGGGAACGGGGCGGTGGCTTTGCACGAGGGCGACCCCGGGTCGCTGGGTGGGTACCGGATCGTCGACCGGCTCGGCGCCGGCGGCATGGGCGTGGTCTACCGGGCGAGGGCCCGGTCGGGCCGTGAGGTCGCCGTCAAGGTGGTGCACGCCCAGTACGCCGAGAACGCCGTCTTCCGCGCCCGATTCCGGCAGGAGATCGAGGCCGTCCGCAAGGTGAGCGGCGCCTTCACCGCACCGGTGGTGGACGCCGACCCGGAGGCCGTCCGGCCGTGGATGGCCACCCAGTACGTGCCCGGCCGCTCGCTCTCCGCGGGCATCCGGGCCAACGGCCCGCTGTCCGGTGCCGAACTGCGACGGCTCGCCCTCGGCCTGGTGGAGGCGCTGCGCGACATCCACCGGGCCGGGGTCGTGCACCGCGACCTCAAGCCGGCCAACGTCCTGATGGCCGACGACGGTCCCCGCGTCATCGACTTCGGCATCTCGCGCGCGGCGGAGAACCAGACGCTGACCGAGACCGGGAACCTGATGGGCACCCCGCCCTTCATGTCCCCGGAACAGCTCACGGACGCCCGTTCGGTGGGGCCCGCATCGGACGTCTTCTCGCTCGGCGCCCTGGTCGTGTTCGCCGCGACCGGCCGTGGCCCCTTCGACGCCGACAACCCCTATCTGACGGCGTACCGGGTGATGCAGGAGGAGCCGGACCTGGCTGCGGTCACCGAGCCGCTGCGCACGGTCCTGTCCCGCTGCCTGGCCAAGGACCCGGCGGCTCGGCCCGCCCTCGACATGCTGGCCGCCGAGTTCGCGTCCGCCCTGCCCGAGTCGTCCGCCGACGATGCGTACACCGTCCCGCAACGTCACCAGGACCCGGAACCGACCCGCCCGCCGACCGCGGCCCCTTCCGCTTCCCCTTCCGGCTCCGGCCCGCTGGAGGCTTCGGCCGCGTCGGGCCCGGGGAGCGCACCGGCCCCGGCAGGGGCCGGGGCCGTCGGGGTCCTTCCGGTATCCGGTTCCGAGTCCGTGACCGGCCCGATGGTCCCCGAGCCTGCCCTCGGCCCGATGGTCCCCGAGCCTGCCCTCGGCCCGATGGTCCCCGAGCCTGCCCTCGGCCCGATGGTCCCCGAGCCTGCCCGCGGTCCGGCGGACGACGCCCCCGCGTCCCCGGCACGCAGCCGCCGACTGCCGTACATCGCCGGTGCGGTCGGCGTGCTGGTGGCCGCGCTCATGGCCTATCTGCTCGGGCCGCTCAAGGGCGGCGGCGCCGAGGCGGGCCACGCGCCGAGCCCGTCCGCCACGTCCCGCTGGCAGGCGGTGCCGGACGGCTGGCGCCCCTGGCGGACGACGGTGTTCGCGGACGCCGCCGGCGGAGTCGTCAAGGCGCCCGCCCCCGCGAGCGAGGGATCACTGTCCTGCGAGACGGCCGGCGGCGCTCTCTACTGCGCCGGAGACAGTGTCCTGCCGGTCCGTCTCGACGCACTGACCGGCAAGCTGCTCTGGCGCACCGACGACGGGCCGTCCGGCAGGAGCGCGAGCCGGTACGAGAACTGGATCCTCGGCGTGCACGACGGTGTGGTGCTCCTGCGCCGGAACTCGTTCCTCGACGTGGGGAGCGTCGCCCAGCCGTCCGTCGTCGCCCTCGACACCGGCACCGGCAGACAGCTGTGGTCCCGCCCGGTCGGGGAGGCGGCGGGCAATGCGCCGTACCTGGCCGCCGGTGTCGCCCTCGTACCCGACCGCGACGGTGGCCGGACCTTCACCGCGCGCTCCCTGCGCGACGGCACCAGCCGCTGGTCGGTGACCCTGCCTGCCGACCACGCCTGCAGTTTCCACGACCCCGGCGGGGGCCTGTACGCCGTGTGCAGCCGTTACACGGGCGCCCACCCGGAGACCCTGCTGCTCGCCGTCGACCGGACCGACGGCACGACCCGGGCGCTGGCCACCCTCAAGGTCCGCACCGAGTATCTCGGCGTCCTCGACGGCCGGCTGGTGTTCGCCGAGGAGGGTGCGCCGAAGAACTCCGGCCCGGACGACACCGCCTACGCGCGCGCGATCCTCGTCGACCCCAGGACCGGGGCACAGGACACGGTACGGCTCGCGGACAAGCCCACGGGGGCCGTGTCGCTCGTGGCCGGCATGCTCTGCTTCACCGTCTCCAACGGCCAGGTCACCGCCGTCTCACCGCGGACGGGCAAGCGGCTGTGGCGGACCCGGACGACCCTGGAGCAGCCGGGCAGCCCGGTGGCCGACGGACGGGGCCGCACGGTGTTCCTGCCCAGCGTCACCGGCCGGGTGGCCGCCCTGGACGCCCGCGCGGGCACGGTGCTCTTCGAGTCGTACCCGGGTGCCGACGGCGCCCAGAGCGGCTATCCCGCGCTGGTGTTCCGCGACCGGGGTGCGCTGACGGTGGCCGCTCCCGACGGGACGGTCTTCTCCCTCGACCCGGCGCACCCGGGCCGCACTCCGGCGTCGGCCTGAACGGGCACCCGACGCCGGAGGGACCGCGACCGGCTACGGCAGCGCCAGCATCCGCTCCAGCGCGAGCTTGGCGAACGCCTCCGTCTCCTTGTCGACCTCGATCCGGTTGACCAGGTTGCCCTCGGCCAGGGACTCCAGGGCCCAGACCAGGTGGGGCAGGTCGATGCGGTTCATGGTCGAGCAGAAGCAGACCGTCTTGTCGAGGAAGACGATCTCCTTGTCCTCGGGAGCGAAACGGTTCGCCAGTCGGCGGACCAGGTTCAGCTCGGTGCCGATGGCCCACTTG
The DNA here is from genome assembly GCF_040642095.1 of Streptomyces sp. NPDC020362. Lineage (NCBI taxonomy): Bacteria > Bacillati > Actinomycetota > Actinomycetes > Kitasatosporales > Streptomycetaceae > Streptomyces > Streptomyces sp. NPDC020362. The sequence continues at coordinate 1,716 of NZ_JBFAET010000060.1, read as the reverse complement.
GAGCCGGCCGGGGCCGCCTCCAGCGCCTTGATGATGTACTCGGTCGAGCCGACGTAGTCCGCCGCGGCCACGACCTCGTGCTTGCACTCGGGGTGCACCAGGACGTTCACACCGGGGATGCGCTCGCGCACGTCGTTCACCGAGTCCAGGCTGAAGCGGCCGTGGACCGAGCAGTGGCCGCGCCACAGGATCATCTTCGCGGCCCGCAGCTCCTCGGCGGTCAGTCCGCCGTTCGGCCTGTGCGGGTTGTAGACCACGCAGTCGTCCAAGGACATGCCCATGTCCCGCACCGCGGTGTTGCGGCCCAGGTGCTGGTCGGGCAGGAACAGGACCTTGTCGCCCTGCTCGAAGGCCCAGTCGAGGGCGCGCTTGGCGTTCGACGAGGTGCAGATGGTGCCACCGTGCTTGCCGGTGAACGCCTTGATGTCCGCCGAGGAGTTCATGTACGAGACCGGCACCACCTGCTCGGCGATGCCCGCCTCGGTGAGCACGTCCCAGCACTCGGCGACCTGCTCGGCCGTGGCCATGTCGGCCATGGAGCAGCCGGCCGCGAGGTCCGGCAGGACGACCTTCTGGTCCGCGGAGGTCAGGATGTCCGCCGACTCCGCCATGAAGTGCACACCGCAGAAGACGATGTACTCGGCCTCCGGGCGCGCGGCCGCGTCCCGGGCCAGCTTGAAGGAGTCGCCTGTGACGTCGGCGAACTGGATGACCTCGTCGCGCTGGTAGTGGTGGCCGAGCACGAAGACCTTGTCGCCGAGCTTCTCCTTGGCCGCGCGGGCGCGCTCGACCAGGTCGGGGTCGGACGGCGAGGGAAGGTCGCCGGGGCACTCGACACCCCGCTCGCTCTTCGGGTCGGCCTCACGGCCGAGCAGCAGCAGGGCGAGCGGAGTCGGCTGCACGTCGAGCTCCGGGGTCTGGGCGGTGGTCACGACACGCACCCTTTCTACTTTTCGTCTAACTGACGCTATCTATCATAACTGCTTCACGTCACTTTGACGATGCCCATAGCGTCGGTGTGACGTGAATCCCGCCCGGACCCCGCCACGCTCCGCCAGGTCCCTCCACAGGCCGCTGTCCGCCTTCGCGGGCATGTGCGAGCATGAGGGCGGAAGGAAAACGCGACCACGCGAATGCCCGGCCCGGAATGAATCCGCGGAAACGCCGGTTGCACTGGTCGGCAAGCAGTCTCCGTACAACCCGGGAGAGATGTAGATGTCCGTATCGGACGAGACCACCACCGTCACCGACGGCATCATCCTGACCGACGCCGCCGCGTCCAAGGTCAAGGCGCTGCTCGACCAGGAAGGCCGCGACGACCTGGCGCTGCGCGTCGCCGTCCAGCCCGGCGGCTGCTCCGGCCTGCGCTACCAGCTCTTCTTCGACGAGCGCTCGCTCGACGGTGACGTGGAGAAGGACTTCGGCGGGGTCAAGGTCGTCACCGACCGGATGAGCGCCCCGTACCTGGGCGGCGCCACCGTCGACTTCGTGGACACGATCGAGAAGCAGGGCTTCACGATCGACAACCCGAACGCGACGGGCTCCTGCGCCTGCGGCGACTCCTTCAGCTGAGTCGGCCCCGGCCTGACGGCAAAGGCGGGGGGGGGGCGCCGGCCCGGGGGGCGCGCCGGTGACTGGAGGGCCGCCGAGGAGGGTGGGCCGATGTAGAGGGGCACCTGTGGGAGGCAGAGGGGGTGTGCGGACGACAGAAGGGGC
>NZ_JBFAET010000059.1:0-47038 GCF_040642095.1 Streptomyces sp. NPDC020362 | reverse complement strand
TAGAGCGCCTGCATGGCATGCAGGAGGTCAGGAGTTCAATTCTCCTTAGCTCCACAGGAATCGAGGGCGGACCATCCGAACGGATGGTCCGCCCTCGACGTGTTCCGGGGTGTGCGATGCCGGGATGCCGTGCGACGGCGGGTCACCCCCGTCCGGGTGACCCGCCGTGGTGTGCTCAGCGTCCCAGGGCGCGGCGGCCGCGGCCCTGGGAAAGGACGGGAAGGTTGCGCGCCGGCGCCTGTCCGCGCGTGTCCTCCTCGATGCGCAGCGCCAGTGCCGGGCAGCGGCGCACCGCGCGCAGCGCCTTCGCCTCCGCGTAGCGCGGCACCTGCGCCTGCGCCACGGTCGGGAAGCCGTCCGCGCCGAGTTCGAAGACCTCCGGGAGGATGTCCGCGCACAGGCCGTGGCCCCGGCACAGCGTCCAGTCGACGTAGATCTTCTGGCGGCTGGAGCCGGTCTCCTCGGGCTCTCCGCCGCCCGGGATGCCCGCAGGGGCCCTGCCCCCCTCGAAGAGCGGCAGAACGCCCTCCACGGGCCGTCCGCAGCCGTTTCCGAGGACATGGGCGGCCAGGTCGTCGGTGAACGCCTTGATGGTCGACTCCAGGAACATCGCGGAGCCGTCCGGGTGCGAACAGGCCCCGCGCCGCTTCACGTTCTTCGCGACCTGCTTCAGCGCCTCCAGGGCGGCCGGTCCGCCGCCGTTCAGGATGTCCTCCATGCCGCGCGCCGCGGCGGGCAGTCCGAGGTAGCAGGGGCCGCACTGACCGGCGCTCTCCTCGGCCAGCCACTGGGCCACCCGGAGCGACTCGCCCAGCGGGCACGTCTCCTGAGTGATCGGCAGGATCGCGCCAGCGCCCAGCGCACCGCCCACCGCGTCCAGGGAGTTGCGGGAGACGATCGCCTCGTTCACGGTCGCCGCGTCGATCCACTTGCCGTGGTAGCCGCCGGTCAGCACACCCTGCGGCACCGGCGGGGCGCCGGCCAGCTGCAGGACGTAGCGCAGCGGCACGCCCGTGGGCACCTCGAGCACCATCGGGCGGGCGACCGCTCCGGAGACCGTGAGCATGACGGTGCCCGGCTCGTCGTACAGGCCGGTGTTGCCGTAGCGCTCGGGGCCGATGCGGGCGGCGATGGCCAGCTGCGCGAACGTCTCCGCGTTCGACAGCAGCGTGGGCGCACCGCCGACACCGGACTGCGAGGCACTGATCTTGCGGCCGGGCGGGATCGCAGGGCCGCCGTCGACCGAGCGGATCAGCGACGCGGCGGCGCCGGTGACCATGCGCACGGGGTTGCGCTGCACCCATGCACGCAGCGCCGACCTGCGGCTGTTGCTCAGGCCCCGCTCGGCGAGCGCGGCCTCCATGGAGCGCTGGGTGGACTCCCGGGTGACCCCGATGACGAGCGTGCGGGCGCCGAGGGCCTCGGCGCACAGCAGGGCGCCGTCCAGGATGAGGTGCGGGGCGCGGTTGATGAGCACCGTGTCCTTGCGGCAGGCCGGTTCGTCCTCGCTGCCGTTGACGACGACGACCGGCCGTACCCCGCGCTTGATCGCGGATTCGGCGACTGAGCGCAGCTTCTTGTGGAAGGGGAAGCCGGCGCCGCCGCGGCCCTTGAGGTTGATGGCTTCGGCCAGCTGGGCGAGCTGTTCGCCGCCCAGCGGATCGAGCGGCCCGTGCACCTTCAGATGCATCGGCAGATCGAGCCGCTCCACAAGGTCGAAACCCGACGTGAGCTGGGGAAGTCCGACCACGCGGACTTCAGGAACGTCGGGCAGGGCCTCGTTCACCTATAGCCTCCGGAAGGCATGTTCCAAGGTTCGCCCGAACCCGGCGCGTCGAACGAGGCGCCGGGGGATGGTTCGGTGGCGGGACCGCTGTTGAACGTGTCACCCGAGTTGTACGACCCATAGAGGGGGTTCGTCTCACCGGTGTCGTACATGTCACTTCCGGAGTACCCGCCGGTGCCCGGATTGCCGTAGGCGGGGATGTTGTATCCGGTGTCCTGGAGCGGGTCGTACGCCGACGGCGGGGCCTCGCCGACCGGCGGCGGGGACGGGATCGGCCAGCTGCCCGAGGTGCTGGAGGGGTCGTCCATGCGCGGCATGGCCGCGGTCGCCTGCAGATCGAGCGGCAGGTCCATGCGTGTGGTCTGGCCGGGCGGGAACGGCTGCTGGGGGCGGCCCGGCGTGGACACAGCCCGGTAGGCCGCCGCGAAGCCGCTCGCGGGTTCGGCGGCCGCGGGGGCGTCGTACGAGGCTGCCGCGGGGGACCTCGCCGGGTCCGGGAACGACGGCTCGGCGGAGCGCCGGCCCTCGAAGCCCGGCAGTGCGGACGAGGTCTCCCCCCGCCGGGCCCGGCTCGCGTCCAGGTCCTCGAGGCCCTGCCGCTCCTCGGTCCCGATGATCGCGACGATCCGGTCGGCGACCTTGCGCTTGAACGGGCGCGGAGCGGCCCGCAGCGCGAGCGCCGCCATGATTCCGAGCAGGCACAACTCGTAGGACACCATGAAGAACGTCTTTGCCGGGCGCCCCGCGAACAGGCCGTGGACCAGCGCCGCGCACAGGGCCGGGTAGGCCAGCATGTGCATGGCGCGCCAGCGCGCTGCCACCGGCGCCGGGGAGGCGAACTGGTTGCGCAGCGCGCCGGTGACACCCACGAAGATCATGAGCAGGCCGGCCAGCGAGCCGAGGCCGATCAGTCCCGCGCTGCCCTCGACGCCGAGGCCGAAGGGGATCAGCGCGGCGATCAGGACGGTGTGGCCCAGCGCCACCTTGATCGTGACGTGCACCAGGAGGAACGCGATCGAGGCGACGGCGAGCACCCGGTGGATGGCCTGGGCGACGATCCGCTGACGGGTGTTGAGGATGAGCCGGTCCTGGGTGACCAGACCCCAGATCACGGAGCTGGTGAGGCTGACGAGCGACAGGACGCCCGCACCGAAGTTCAGGAAGTCCTGCAGCCAGCCGCCTCCGTACACCACCACCACGGGTATGAGCAGCAGGACGACAGCGGTCACCACTCCGTAGGCCGACCGGCCCGGCTTGGGGAGCGAGCTGTTACTACGACGAGGGTTCATGGGGGCAACTCCGAGCAGTTTCGGGAAAGCGGTCCCGCTGCCGAACTCTAAGTGGAGCCATACCGATCAGTACGAGGTTTGAGTTATTGCGTTGTTATCAAAGGACAATCTGACTGAGTCCATGTCCCTTAGTGGCTGTTACGCGAAGTAATCCTTGACCTTCGTTCAGTTCTGGTCGGGTTCGTGGCATGTCCACAAGGCATACGCAAGCGCGTCCCGGCTTGCTCAAGGCCCGCGGAAGCGCGTCGCGGCTTGCGCGAGGCCTGCGGTACCCTAACGCCATGCGTGCCGTACGCCTTCTGCTTAGCGGGCCGCGCTGATCAGTACCGACCACCGGTTCCGGCCAGGTGGTCGGCATCGGCGCGGCGTCCCCTCCTGTGCGAGGGGCTTTTTCATTTCCGCAGGCAGAGACGATCGATGGAGCTTTGAGGATCATGAGCGAGACGAACCCCGCTGCCAGCGCCGAGGTGGCCGCGCCGCACCGCTACACGGCCGCCATGGCAGCCGAGATCGAGGCACGCTGGCAGGACTTCTGGGATGCCGACGGCACCTACGCGGCGCCGAACCCGAAGGGTGACCTGGCCGGAGACCCCGAGCTGGTCGCGAAGCCCAAGAAGTTCATCATGGACATGTTCCCCTACCCCTCGGGTGCAGGCCTGCACGTCGGTCACCCGCTGGGTTACATCGCCACCGACGTCTACGCCCGGTTCCAGCGCATGACCGGCCACAACGTCCTGCACACCCTGGGCTTCGACGCCTTCGGCCTGCCCGCCGAGCAGTACGCGGTGCAGACCGGCACGCACCCGCGGGTCTCCACCGAGGCCAACATCGAGAACATGAAGTCCCAGCTGCGCCGGCTGGGCCTGGGCCACGACAAGCGCCGGTCGTTCGCCACGATCGACCCGGACTACTACAAGTGGACCCAGTGGATCTTCCTGCAGATCTTCAATTCCTGGTACGACGGCGAGGCCAAGAAGGCCCGCCCGATCTCCGAGCTGATCGCCCAGTTCGAGTCCGGTGAGCGGGCGGTTCCGGGCTCCACGCGCGCGTGGAGCGAGCTGAGCGGCGCCGAGCGCGCCGAGGTCCTGGGCGAGTACCGCCTGGCCTACGCCTCCGACGCGCCGGTCAACTGGTGCCCCGGCCTGGGCACCGTGCTGGCCAACGAGGAGGTCACCGCCGACGGCCGCTCCGAGCGTGGCAACTACCCGGTCTTCAAGGCCAAGCTGCGCCAGTGGAACATGCGCATCACCGCCTACGCCGACCGGCTGCTGGACGACCTGGAGGCGCTGGACTGGCCCGAGGCCATCAAGCTGCAGCAGCGCAACTGGATCGGCCGCTCCGAGGGTGCCCGCGTCGACTTCCCGATCGACGGCGAGCGCATCAGGGTCTTCACCACGCGCCCGGACACGCTGTTCGGCGCGACCTACATGGTGCTGGCTCCCGAGCACCCGCTGGTCGAGAAGTTCACCCCGGCCGCCTGGCCGGAGGGCACCCACGAGGTGTGGACCGGCGGTCACGCGAGCCCGGCCGAGGCCGTCGCCGCCTACCGCGCGCAGGCCGCCTCCAAGTCGGACGTGGAGCGCCAGGCCGAGGCCAAGGACAAGACCGGCGTCTTCATCGGCGCGTACGCCACCAACCCGGTCAACGGTGAGAAGGTCCCGGTCTTCATCGCCGACTACGTCCTGATGGGCTACGGCACCGGCGCGATCATGGCCGTCCCGGCGGGCGACCAGCGCGACTTCGAGTTCGCGCGCGCCTTCGAACTGCCGATCCACTGCATCGTCGAGCCGACCGACGGCCGGGGCACCGACACGTCCACCTGGGAGGACGCCTTCGCGTCGTACGACGCGAAGATCATCAACTCCTCCAACGACGGCATCTCCCTGGACGGCCTGGGCGTCGCCGAGGCCAAGGCCCGCATCACCGACTGGCTGCAGGACAAGGGCATCGGCGAGGGCACCGTCAACTTCCGCCTGCGTGACTGGCTGTTCAGCCGCCAGCGCTACTGGGGCGAGCCCTTCCCCATCGTCTACGACGAGGACGGCGTCGCCCACGCGCTGCCCGAGTCGATGCTGCCGCTGGAGCTGCCGGAGGTCGAGGACTACAGCCCCCGCACCTTCGACCCGGACGACGCGAACACCCAGCCCGAGACCCCCCTGTCGCGCAACGAGGAGTGGGTCAACGTCACCCTGGACCTGGGCGACGGGCCGAAGAAGTACCGCCGCGAGACCAACACCATGCCCAACTGGGCCGGGTCCTGCTGGTACGAGCTGCGCTACCTGGACCCGCACAACAGCGAGAAGCTGGTCGACCCCGAGATCGAGCAGTACTGGATGGGCCCGCGCGAGGGCCAGCCGCACGGCGGCGTCGACCTGTACGTCGGCGGCGCCGAGCACGCCGTGCTGCACCTGCTGTACGCGCGCTTCTGGTCCAAGGTCCTGTACGACCTGGGGCACGTCTCCTCCGCGGAGCCGTTCCACAAGCTGTTCAACCAGGGCATGATCCAGGCCTACGTCTACCGCGACAGCCGTGGCATCGCGGTGCCGGCCGCCGAGGTGGAGGAGCGCGACGGCGCCTACTACCACCAGGGCGAGAAGGTCACCCGTCTGCTGGGCAAGATGGGCAAGTCCCTGAAGAACGCGGTCACCCCGGACGAGATCGCCGCCGAGTACGGTGCCGACACGCTGCGCCTGTACGAGATGGCGATGGGCCCGCTGGACGTCTCCCGGCCCTGGGACACGCGCGCGGTGGTCGGCCAGTTCCGGCTGCTGCAGCGGCTGTGGCGCAACATCGTCGACGAGAACACCGGCGAGGTCACCGCCACGGACGTCGAGCCCGACGAGGAGACGCTGCGTGCCCTGCACAAGGCGATCGACGGAGTGGGCCAGGACCTGGAGGGCCTGCGCTTCAACACCGCCATCGCCAAGGTCACCGAGCTGAACAACCACCTGACCAAGGCCGGCGGCCGGGTGTCGCGCCCGGTCGCCGAGGCGCTGGTGCTGATGGCCGCCCCGCTGGCCCCGCACATCGCCGAGGAGCTGTGGCGCAAGCTGGGCCACACCGACTCGGTCGTCCACCGGGACTTCCCGGTCGCGGACCCGCAGTACGTGGTGGACGAGACCGTGACCTGCGTCGTGCAGATCAAGGGCAAGGTCAAGGCCCGGCTGGAGGTGCCGCCGACCATCTCCGAGGAGGAGCTGGAGAAGGTGGCGCTGTCCGACGAGAAGGTCGTCGCGGCGCTGGACGGCGCGGGCATCCGCAAGGTGATCGTGCGGGCCCCGAAGCTGGTGAACATCGTTCCCGCGTGACGATTCCCGCGTGACGATGGCCGCGCCGCCCTCGCGGGCCCTGGCCTTTCCCGCGTAGCGGTTCCCTGCGGCCGGTCTGCGGGCGGTCTCCGGGTGACACGGGATGCCGGGTGTGCCCGGCGTCGGGGTAGTCCCCTACGGGCAGGTTCGGGGTTTTTCTGGAACTCCGGGCCTGCCCGCCGCGTTTACTGTGGAGAGCGCGGCGGGCAGAGCCGCGCGGCCCGAGGAGGAGCGTCATGGCAACTGTGATCACCGTGTTCGCCCTGCTCTTCCTGATCTTCGTCGGCCTCGGCGCGTACGCCACGGTCAAGGCGATCGGCGCCGCCAAGCGCGGAGTGGACCGTACGATCGCGCAGGCCCGCCGCACCGTCGAGGACCACACCCTGCGCGCCAAGTCCTTCGCCCAGCCCGGCCCGGCCGGCGAGATCGCCCAGCTGCGCCTGACCCTGCGCACCTCGATGCGCGCCACCCAGGACGCGCTGCATGCGGGCACGGCCGAGGACGAGTCGCTGAAGGAATCCCTCAGCCTCTTCCAGCGGCTCAGTGCACACGGGCACGAACTGGACGCCGAGCTCAAGCGCCTGGAGTCCGATCCGGACCGGGCCGCGCTCGCCGCGCGGCTGCCCGAGCTGCGCGACCGCACCGAGCGCATCACCAAGTCCGCGGACTCGCTGCGCTGGGCGGCCCGTGACCGGGCCCGCCGCTTCGCCGACGACGACCTGGACATGCTCAGCGCCCAGATCGACGTCGAGGCGGGAGCCCTGCGGCACTGGACACAGGCCGAACCCCGGCCGGAGCCCAAGCCGTGGCCCGACGCCCCGACCGCCGCCGACGACCCGGCGGCGCAGCAGCAGACCCGGCCGCCGGCCCCGGGTTCCCGACCGGCCGAGGAGCCGGCAACACCTGCGATCACCCCGCCGACGCGGAGCCGGCCCTACCCCTGGCACAAGAGGCCGCGTCCCGAGAGCACCACATGACCGGGCCGCTCCCGGTCCGGACAACAGGGGCCGGGCTGCCGCACGGGCACTACGCCAGGTAACCTCCAGCTCATGTCCCGCCATGTCGCGATCGTCACCGATTCAACGGCCTACCTGCCGCCGCGGACGATGGAGCGCCACGGCATCACAGCGGTGCCCCTGACCGTGGTCCTCGGCGACCAGGCGCTCGAAGAGGGTACCGAGATCTCGACCCGTTCCCTGGCCCAGGCGCTGCAGAGGCGGCGGCCGGTCACCACCTCGCGCCCCAGCCCGCAGGTGTTCGCGGAGACCTACCGCAGGGTCGCCGAGTCCGGAGCGAGCGGCATCGTCTCCCTGCACCTGTCCGCAGAGCTGTCCGGCACCTACGACGCCGCGGCCCTCGCGGCTCGCGAGGCGCCGGTTCCGGTGCGGGTGGTGGACACCGGGATGGTCGCGATGGCCCTGGGCTTCTGCGCGCTCGCCGCGGCCGAAGCTGCCGAGGCCGGCGGGACGGTGGACGAAGCCGTCACGGCCGCCGAGAAGCGGGCCGCGGGCACGACCGCCCATTTCTACGTCGACACGCTCGACTATCTGCGCCGTGGCGGCCGTATCGGTGCCGCACAGGCCCTGCTCGGCTCAGCGCTGGCCGTCAAACCGCTGCTGCAGCTGGAAGGCGGCCGTATCGAGCTCCTCGAGAAGGTCCGTACGGCGTCCAAGGCGATCGCCCGCCTGGAGGAGATCGCCGTGGACCGGGCGGGCGGGGCCGAGGTCGACATCGCCGTGCACCACCTTGCCGCCCCCGACAGGGCCTCCGCCCTCGCCGACCGGCTGCGGGCGCGCGTGCCCGGACTGGCCGACCTGTATGTGAGCGAGGTCGGCGCGGTGATCGGGGCACACACCGGGCCCGGGCTTCTGGGAGCGGTCGTCTCGCCGCGCTGAGACCCGGGTCCTCGGTCCGCCGTCACTCGTGCGGGTGGTGGGGATTTCCACAACTGGGCGGTAATCCCCGGGAATTGATCAAGATCATCGTGAAACGGTGTGATCCCCGATCCTCGTCGTATGGCACTTCGATCACGTTCGCGCACGGCCATCCCGACCAGCGGGCCGGGCTGCGGCCCCGCCTCCGACGGCCGCGCCCGTCGGCGACCCGGCAACCGCGCCCGCCACCGGCCGCCCGCCCCGGCGGAGGAACTGCGCCGCCGCGCGGAACTCCTCTTCGGGGAACAGGCCGTGCAATGGCGCGAGTCGGGCAACGCCCCGCCGGACGGGCGCACTCCCGCATCCACGGCGACTGTGACGGGGCGGGCGCCCGGGTTGCGTACGGCAACGACGGCAACGGCGGCGCCTTGGCCGAGCACCGCAAGCACGCCACCCCGACCGGGCGGGACACACGCCCTGTCCACCGAGCCCGGCCCGGCGGTCATGGCCCCTCGGACCCAACCGGCGGAGCCGACAGGCCATTCGCGGCCGGCGGAGTCTCCCGCACCGGGCCTGCGGGAGCGGGCCGGGCTCGCTCTGCGGGAGCGGTTGCCGGTCTGGCTGCAGACGCGGTGCGCAATGGAGCGGCGGGGAGTGATCGCGCTCGCCGTAGTGCTCGTCGCAGCCGCCGTCTTCGCCGTCCACCACTTCTGGAGCGGCCGGACGCAGACCGTGAGCGCTCCTCAAGTGGTGCGCGCGCAGGCGCCGTACGCCAAGAAGGGCGATGACGCGAAGTCGCGCGGTCCAGCGAGCGCAGGGGCGACCGCGGCCGGCGAGATCGTCGTGGACGTCAGCGGCAAGGTCCGCAAGCCGGGGCTCCGGCGGTTGCCGGCCGGTTCACGCGTGGCCGACGCGCTGCGCGCGGCGGGCGGTGTCCGGCCGGGTGCGAGCACCGATGGCCTCAACCGGGCCCGCTTCCTGGTGGACGGAGAGCAGGTCGTCGTCGGAGAGCCGCCGGGTGCGGCGGTCGCCGCACCCGGGCCCGGTGCCGGGGCGGGTGCCGCCCCGGCGGGCGCGGGACCCGCGGCCCCGGTCTCTCTCAACACGGCGACCGCGGACCAGCTGAACACCCTGCCCGGAGTCGGACCCGTGCTGGCCCAGCACATCATCGACTACCGCACCCGGCATGGCGGCTTCCGCTCGGTGGACGAACTGCGCCAGGTCAACGGCATCGGTGACCGCCGCTTCTCCGACCTGCGCGCTCTGGTGCGCCCATGAGCGGCGCAGCGGGCGTCGAGCCGCCGGGACGCGTGGGAGCCGATGCGGACAGGAGCATCCCCTCCGGCAAGAGGCCACCGGCTCCGGCCGATCTGCGGCTCGTGCCGCCCGCGCTCGCAGCCTGGGGGACGGCGGCGCTGGCCGTGGACGCCACTCCGGGCTGGAGTGCCGGCATCACGGTCGTCTGCCTGCTCGCCGGAGTCGCGGTGCTCTCGGCATGGTGGCCGCGGCGGTCGAGGGACCGGCCCGGCCTGCTCCGTGCCCCGATCGCCGCCGTGCTGCTCTGTGCCGCCGCGGCAGCCGGCTCGGCGGGGCTGCACGGGGCGGACGTACGGCGCGGGCCCGTGCCCGAGCTGGCCCGGCGGTTCGCCACGGTGACCGTCGAGGTCGAGCTGACGGGGGACCCCTGGCTGAGCAGGCCCCGAGTGCTCGGGGACCATGCGGCGCCGATCGCGGTGCTGGCCCGGGCGGAGGTGCGGCGCGTGGAGGAGGGCGACGGGGCGGGCGTACGCACGCGGACTCCGGTGCTGGTGGTCGTCGACGCCGATGTTCCGGCGCCACGGGCGCCGCCCGGCGGATCCGAGGGCCGGAGCGAGAGGTGGGCCACGGGTCCGGCGGACGCGCCCGCCGCCCGGGGCGCGCGCGGCGCACGTCCGGCCTGGCTCGGGCTGCTGCCGTCCACGCGGCTGCGGGTGCACGCCCGGCTGGCACCCGCCCTCACCGGCGGCGACCGCACCGCGGCCGTGCTGCGTGTGCGGCGCGAGACGGTGCCGGAGATCGTCGCGGGGCCGAGCGGCCCGCAGCGACTGGCGGGCCGCCTCAGGGCCGGGCTGAGGGAGGCGACCGACGGGCTGCCGGGGGACGCCCGGGCATTGCTTCCCGGGCTGGTCGTCGGCGACACCTCGCGGATCACACCCGAACTGGACGAGGCCTTCAAGGAGACGGACCTGGCACACACGCTCGCCGTCTCCGGCAGCAACCTCACGATCCTGCTCGCCCTGCTCATCGGGCCGCCCGGCCTGGCCCAGCGCATCGAGCGCCGCGGACTCGCCCCGCGCCTCGGACTCTCGCTGCGGGCGACCGCGCTGGCCGCGGGAGCGCTCACGCTCGGCTTCGTGATCGTGTGCCGGCCCGACCCCAGCGTGCTACGGGCAGCGGCCTGCGGCACGGTCGCGCTGCTCGCCCTGGCAACAGGGCGCCGCAGATCCCTGATCCCGGCGCTCGCCACGGCCGTCCTCCTGCTGGTCCTGTACGACCCGTGGCTGGCGCGCAGTTACGGCTTTCTGCTCTCCGTGCTGGCGACCGGAGCACTGCTCGTGCTGGCGCCCGGCTGGAGCGAGGCGCTGCGGCGGCGCCGGGTGCCGCCCAGGTTGGCCGAGGCGCTGGCCGCGGCCGCCGCCGCGCAGGCCGTGTGCGCGCCGGTCGTGGTGGTGCTGTCGGCCCGGGTGAGCCTGGTGGCGGTGCCCTGCAATCTGCTCGCCGAGGCGGCGGTCGCCCCGGCGACGGTGCTGGGGTTCGCGGCGCTGGCGACCGCGCCGGTGGCGATGCCCGTGGCCAAGCTCTTCGCCTGGGGGGCGAGTTGGCCCGCCGGTTGGATCGCCCGGGTCGCCCGGACCGGAGCGGCGCTGCCCGGCGGCGGCGTGGACTGGCCGGGGAGCTGGGCCGGGGCGCTGTTGCTCGCGGTGGTCACCGTGGCCGTGGTCCTGGCCGGACGCCGGCTGCTGCGCCACCCCTGGTGGTCCGGTGTCGTCGGCGTGCTGCTCGTGCTGGCGGTGGTGCGGCCGGTGCCGCTGACCCGGGTCATCACGGGGTGGCCGCCGCCGGGCTGGCGGTTCGCGATGTGCGACGTGGGACAGGGTGACGCGACGGTGCTGGCCGCCGGCGAGGGGACGGGGGTGGTCGTGGACGCGGGACCCGATCCCGCGCTGGTGGACCACTGCCTGCGGGAGCTGGGCATCACCCGCATCCCGCTGGTCGTCCTGACCCATTTCCACGCCGACCACGTCGCGGGCCTGCCCGGTGTCCTGCGGGGCCGGTCGGTGGCCGCGATCGAGACCACGGACTTCGAAGAGCCGGCGGACCAGGCCGAGTTCGTAAGAAAGGAGGCAGCCGAACGGCACATCCCGCTCACGCGGGCCGCGGCCGGGGAGGAACGGCGCACCGGAGCGCTCGCCTGGCAGGTGCTGTGGCCGCGTGCGGCCCCGCCACCCGGCGAGGGTCTCGGCGAGGGTCCCGCACCGGTGCCGGATGGCCCGAACGACGCCAGCGTCACCCTGCTCGTACGGTCCGGCGGACTGCGGCTGCTGTTGCTGGGGGACCTCGAACCCCCGGCCCAGCAGGAGCTGTTGCGGTCACCGGTGGCAGCCGAGCTGGCCCGGGTGGACGTCCTGAAGGTGGCCCATCACGGCTCGGCCTATCAGGATCCGGACCTGATACGGCTGGCAGCTCCCCGGGTGGCGCTCATCTCCTGCGGCGTCGACAACCCCTATGGCCACCCGGCACCGGCGACCGTGGCCGCGCTACGGGCCGGCGGCGCGATGGTGCTGCGCACGGACCGGGACGGCGCGCTCGCCGTGGGCGGGACCGGAGGAGCGGGAGGGGAGGTGCGGGTGGCCCGGGACTAGCGATGCGGGTGGCCCGGGACCACCGGACCGGCCCCGGACCGGGGGAACGGCGGACCGGCCCCGGACGGGGGGAACGGCGGACCGGCCCCGGACGGGGGACCAGCGGACCGGACTCGGACGGAGGGACCAGCAGGCCGGAGCCGGACGGAGGGTAACGGCTGACCCGACCCGGAAGAGGAGGAGAGCGGATCTGCGCGGACGAAGAGGAGTTCGGATCGGGCCGGACGAAGAGGAGGCCGGATCGGGCCGGGACAAGGATGCGACCGTCCCGCAGCCCAGGTGGGCAGCCGGGCACAGACTGGGGGCATGAACTCAGCACAGATCGACGCCTATCTCCGTCGGCTCGGAGTAGCGCGCCCCCAGCAGCCCACCACCGAGGCGCTGCGCGAGCTGCACATGCGCCATCTGCGGACCATCCCCTTCGAGAACCTGTCGATCCACCTCGGCGAGGAGATCGTGCTGGAGGAGAAGCGGCTGCTGGACAAGTTGGTCGAGGCGCGGCGAGGCGGTTTCTGCTACGAACTCAACGGAGCGTTCGGGGCGTTGCTCGCTGCCCTCGGCTACCAGGTCGAGTTCCTCGCGGGGCGGGTGTACGGGGACGAAGGGCGGCTCGGGATCCCGTACGACCATCTCGCGCTGCATGTGCGGACGGCCGACGGCGGTGACTGGCTCGCGGATGTCGGGTTCGGGGCGCACAGCCACTATCCGCTGGCGTTCGCGGAACGCGGGGAGCAGTCGGATCCCGGTGGGACGTTCCGGGTGGCGGAGGCCGGACCGGACGCTGCCGGGGTGCGGGGTGGCGGGGACGGCCCGGATGCTGCCGGGGTGCGCGGTGGTGGGGAGGGCGCGGCCGGTTCTGTGGACCTGGATGTCCTGCGGAACGGCACGCCGCAGTACCGGCTGGAGCGGCGGCCCAGGGTGCTCGGGGACTTCGTGTCCGGGGTCTGGTGGCAGAGCACCTCGCCACAATCGCACTTCACTCAGTCCCTGGTGTGTTCACGGGTGACCGAGGACGGAGGGCGGATCACCCTCAGCGGGCGGAAGCTGATCACGACGGCCGCTGACGGGAGGAAGGAGGCGCGGGAACTGGGCACCGACGAGGAGGTGCTGGCTGTGTACCGGGAGCGGTTCGGGATCGGCCTCGGCTCTGTGCCGACCGTCCGGATCCGGAACCGCAGCGACAGAGCCGAGTGCGACAGAGCCCAATAGGACAGCACCGGATAGGTCATGACCATATAAGGCAGAACCGGATAGGGCGGGACGGGAGAAGGCGGGACTGGATAAGGCAGGACGGGATATCTAGGGACCAGATAGGACTGGACCGGATAGGGCAAGGCTGAATACGGCGGGGCTGAATACGGCAGGGCCGAACAAGGGTGGTGTCCAGGAGCTGACCTGGCGTCCGGGCTTCGGCGGGGTGCCGGAGAATGAGCCCGTGAGCGATGTGAGACATGTGCTGGTGCTACCCGATCGCGATGCCGCCGAGGAGGCGGCCGAGGCGCTCGGGGAGCGCTTCGGCCTCGCGGAGGAGCCCCAGCTCGTCCGGGACGCACTGGCCGGTGAGGACGACGCCGAGGACGCCCAGTGGCTGGTCGTCCTGCATGACGAGGACGAACGTCTGGACCCTGCCGAGCTGGACGGGTTCGCGCGGGAGTGGGACGGCTGGCGCGAGGAGCCGTGATTCCGAGGCGGACTCCGGTTGCGGTCGGGGACCCGGTCGGGGACCCGGTCGGGGACTGGTCGGGGTCCGCGGCCGGTTCGTTGTCAGTGCCGCGTGGGATGCTGTAGGCGATGGCCAGGAAGACTGTGAATGACGACCCTCTCGCCCCGGTGACGCTCGCCGTGGGCCAGGAGGACCTCCTGCTCGACCGTGCCGTGCAGGAGGTGGTGGCTGCCGCCAAGGCCGCCGATGCCGACACGGACGTACGGGACCTGACCCCGGACCAGCTGCAGCCCGGCACGCTCGCCGAGCTGACCAGCCCCTCGCTCTTCGCCGAGCGCAAGGTCGTGGTCGTGCGCAATGCGCAGGACCTGTCCGCGGACACGATCAAGGACGTGAAGGCCTACCTGGGGTCCCCTGCCGAGGAGATCACCCTCGTGCTGCTGCACGCGGGCGGAGCCAAGGGCAAGGGCCTGCTGGACGCCGCGCGCAAGGCGGGCGCGCGCGAGGTGGCCTGCCCGAAGATGACCAAGCCGGCGGACCGGCTGGCGTTCGTGAGAGGGGAGTTCCGCTCCTTCGGCCGGTCGGCCACGCCCGAGGCCTGCCAGGTCCTGGTCGATGCGATCGGCAGCGACCTGCGGGAGCTGGCATCGGCGGTGGCGCAGCTCGTCGCCGACGTCGAGGGGACGATCGACGAGGCCGTCGTGGGGCGGTACTACACCGGTCGGGCGGAGGCCTCCAGCTTCACGGTCGCCGACCGGGCCGTGGAGGGGCGTACGGCGGAGGCGCTGGAGGCGCTCAGATGGTCGCTGGCGACCGGAGTCGCGCCGGTGTTGATCACCAGCGCGCTCGCGCAGGGCGTGCGGGCGATCGGCAAGCTGTCGTCGGCGCGCGGTGGTCGGCCCGCCGATCTCGCGCGGGAGCTGGGGATGCCGCCCTGGAAGATCGACCGGGTGCGCCAGCAGATGCGGGGCTGGACGCCCGACGGGGTCGCGGTGGCGCTCAGAGCCGTCGCCGAGGCCGACGCGGGGGTCAAGGGCGGCGGTGACGACCCCGAGTACGCCCTGGAGAAGGCGGTCGTGACGATCGCCCGGGCCGCCCGGTCCCGCGGCCGCGGTTAGCCAGCACCTGTCCGGCGGAGCACGCCGGAATCGCAGGGCCTCGCCCACCCGTCCGCGGCAGTGATCCAGTTGCACGGCCTAGCCCCCTCGCCCGCCGGTGATCCAGTCGCAAGGCCTCGCCCACCCGCCCGCCCGCGGCAGTGATCCAGTCGTAGGGCCTCGCCCACCCGTCCGCGGTGTTGATCCAGTCGCCGGGCAGGGGCCTGCGAGGAGAATCGTACGTATCAGCGGGACATCTCCTCAGCGGGACATCTCCCGGCCGTGCATCTCCTCAGCCGTATGTCGCCGAGGCACGGGAAGGTGGCGATCGCGATGGCTGAACATCCGCACGTGATGTTGGTCCGCAAGAGTTACGACGCCTTGTTCCACGCCGACCTGGACGCCCTGCGCGAGCTGATGACGGCGGACGTCACCCACCATGTGCCCGGCAGCCACCCGGTGTCCGGTGACTTCAAGGGCCAGGACGCCGTGATCGGCATGTACCGCAGGCTCTTCCAGGAGAGCAGCGGCAGCCTGCGCGCCGACCTGCGCAGCGTGTTCGTCGACGGCCGGGGCCACGCCGTCGCCCTGCACCACGTCACCGCGGAGCGCGAGGGCAGGCGCTATCACGAGGACGGATGCCTCGTCTTCCGGATCGTCGGGGACAAGATCACCGACATCGACGCGTGCGTACCCGACATCGACCTGGACAACGCGTTCTGGTCGTGACGCACGGGCTCGTGGGCGGGCATGCCGAAGGCCCCGCCGCCCGCCCTGGGGAAGGGAGGGTGCCGGGGCCTTCGGACCAAGCTGTCGAGCCCGTTCCCGCGTGGCGAACGCAGGCCGCGAACAGGCTCTTGGGTGCCGGACGGGAGCGGATGAGAGAGGGCCCGCTCTGGGTCCTTCCGGCGATCAGATCAGAAGGAGGTTCAGCCCTTGAGGGACGCGACCTTGGAAGCAAGCGCCGACTTCTTGTTGGCGGCCTGGTTCTTGTGGATGACGCCCTTGGAGACGGCCTTGTCGAGCGCACGAGCTGCAGCGCGCTGCAGCTCGGCGGCCTTCTCGACGTCACCCGCGACAACGGCCTCGCGGGCCTTGCGGATCGCGGTCTTCAGGGAGGACTTGACGGCCTTGTTGCGCAGCCGAGCCTTCTCGTTGGTCTTGATCCGCTTGATCTGGGACTTGATGTTCGCCACGAAGGAGCCTTTTCAGGTTCTGGTGCGGGGCCGCTCGGGTCCCGTACCGGTGATCCAAGAATTTTCTGTCGCGCCTCGCGCTGAGAGGGCATGAGGCACAGCCATCTACAGTACCAGTGGCCCTACGGGCGGCCCAAAACGGTCCCCGGTCCCTCCGCGTGGGACCATGGAGACTACGTATCGATCCGACCCGAGGCATAAGGCGCCTCAAGAGACAGGACCCTGCGTGCCCGCGACCCCTAACCATGTGCCCGAGCCGAGCCGTACCGCCCCGGCTCTGATCCGCAATTTCTGCATCATCGCGCACATCGACCACGGCAAGTCCACGCTCGCCGACCGGATGCTCCAGCTGACCGGTGTGGTCGAGCAGCGGCAGATGCGTGCTCAGTACCTCGACCGGATGGACATCGAGCGCGAGCGCGGCATCACGATCAAGTCCCAGGCGGTGCGTCTGCCCTGGGCCCCGACCGAGGGCCCGGACCAGGGCAGGACGCACATCCTCAACATGATCGACACCCCGGGGCACGTCGACTTCACCTATGAGGTCTCGCGGTCGCTGGCCGCCTGTGAGGGGACCGTCCTCCTCGTCGACGCTGCCCAGGGCATCGAGGCGCAGACCCTCGCCAACCTCTACCTGGCGATGGAGAACGACCTCACGATCATCCCCGTGCTGAACAAGATCGACCTGCCGGCCGCGCAGCCGGAGAAGTTCGCCGAGGAGCTGGCGAACCTGGTCGGCTGCGACCCGTCGGACGTGCTGAAGGTCTCCGCCAAGACGGGACTCGGCGTCGACGCGCTGCTGGACAAGGTCGTCAAGGAGATCCCGGCCCCGGTCGGGGTCGCCGACGCGCCTGCCCGCGCGATGATCTTCGACTCGGTCTACGACTCCTACCGCGGTGTCGTGACGTACGTCCGTGTCATCGACGGCCAGCTCAACAAGCGCGAGCGCATCAGGATGATGTCGACCGGCGCGACGCACGAACTGCTGGAGATCGGCGTCAGCTCGCCCGAGATGCTCCCGGCGGACGGACTCGGCGTCGGCGAGGTGGGTTACCTCATCACCGGCGTGAAGGACGTGCGTCAGTCCAAGGTCGGTGACACCGTCACCAGCCAGGCCAAGGGTGCCACCGAGGCGCTCGGCGGCTACAAGGACCCGAAGCCCATGGTCTTCTCGGGTCTGTATCCGCTCGACGGCTCCGACTACCCGGAGCTGCGCGAGGCCCTCGACAAGCTGCAGCTCAACGACGCCGCGCTGGTCTACGAGCCGGAGACCTCCGCCGCCCTCGGCTTCGGCTTCCGCGTCGGCTTCCTCGGCCTGCTGCACCTGGACGTGATCCGCGAGCGGCTGGAGCGCGAGTTCGGCCTCGACCTGATCGCCACCGCCCCCAACGTGGTCTACCGCGTGGTCATGGAGGACGGCACCGAGCACACGGTCACCAATCCGAGCGAGTTTCCCGAGGGCAAGATCGACGAGGTGTTCGAGCCGGTCGTGCGGGCCACGATCCTCGCGCCCACCGAGTTCATCGGCTCGATCATGGAGCTGTGCCAGACCCGGCGCGGCACCCTGCTCGGCATGGACTACCTCTCCGAGGACCGGGTCGAGATCCGCTACACGCTGCCGCTCGCGGAGATCGTCTTCGACTTCTTCGACCAGCTGAAGTCCAAGACCCGCGGCTACGCGTCCCTCGACTACGAGCCCACCGGCGAGCAGACCTCCAGCCTGGTCAAGGTCGACATCCTGCTGCACGGCGACAAGGTGGACGCCTTCTCGGCGATCACCCACAAGGACCAGGCGTACGCGTACGGCGTGCGGCTCGTCGCCAAGCTCAAGGAGCTCATCCCGCGGCAGGCCTTCGAGGTGCCGGTCCAGGCCGCCATCGGCTCCCGGGTCATCGCCCGCGAGACCATCCGCGCCATCCGCAAGGACGTCCTCGCCAAGTGCTACGGCGGTGACATCTCCCGTAAGCGGAAGCTGCTGGAGAAGCAGAAGGAAGGCAAGAAGCGGATGAAGATGGTGGGTTCCGTGGAGGTTCCGCAGGAGGCCTTCATCGCGGTCCTGTCCAGCGATGACAGCGCGGGGTCGGCCAAGAGCAAGAAGTAACCGCGGGTAACTGCGGTCTGCGTCCGCAAACCGGGTGCAACGGGGGCTCGTCGTGCGAAAGCGCGGCGGGCCCCTACGCGTGCGTAGCGTCGCTCAGCGTGGAAAGTGACAGGCCGAAGCCCCTTACGCAGCGGCCGGTCGCGGCTTAGTCTGATGCCTGCTCGATAGTTACTCGCGAGTTAAACAACAAACGCGAACCCCCACCGTGAGTCAACCCAGCCGCACCTGAGCCAGCCGCACCGTCGCGGGCCCCGGAGGATGTCGTGACCGACACACAGACCCTGATCGAGAACCGTCCGCCGTCCGTGGCGGCCCTCTTCCTGGAGCGCGTGGCGGCCACACCGGACGCCGAGGCCTACCGCTACCCCGTCCCGTCGGCCTCCGGGCAGGGCCCGGACGACTGGAAGTCGCTGAGCTGGGGCCAGGCGGCACAGCGGGTCTACGCGATCGCGGCCGGGCTCATCGAACTGGGAGTGCAGCCGGAGCAGCGGGTGGCGCTCGCCTCCTCGACCCGCGTCGAGTGGATCCTCGCCGACCTCGGCATCATGTGTGCGGGCGGCGCCACCACGACCGTCTACCCGCAGACCAACGCCGACGAGTCGGCGTTCATCCTCTCCGACTCCGAGAGCCGGGTGCTGATCGCCGAGGACGCCGCCCAGCTCGCCAAGGCGGTGGAGAAGCGCGGTGAGCTGCCCGCGCTGACCAAGGTCGTGGTGATCGACCCGGCCGGCGTCGAGACGGACGACTGGGTCATCACCCTCACCGAGCTGGAGCAGCGCGGCGCCGCCTACCTGGACGAGAACCCCGAGCTGATCAAGGAGCGGGTCGGCGCGATCACCAAGGACCAGCTCGCCACCCTCATCTACACCTCCGGCACCACCGGCCGCCCCAAGGGCGTGCGCCTGCCGCACGACAACTGGGCGTACATGGCGAAGGCCATCGCCGCGACCGGCCTGGTCAGCGGCGAGGACGTGCAGTACCTGTGGCTGCCGCTCGCCCACGTCTTCGGCAAGGTGCTCACCTCCGGCCAGATCGAGGTCGGCCACGTCACCGCCGTCGACGGCCGCGTCGACAAGATCATCGACAACCTTCCGGTGGTGCAGCCGACGTACATGGCGGCCGTGCCGCGCATCTTCGAGAAGGTCTACAACGGCGTCGCCGCCAAGGCCCGCGAGGGCGGCGGGGCCAAGTACAAGATCTTCCAGTGGGCCTCCGAGGTCTCCCGCGAGTACGCCAAGACCACCCAGGACAACTTCCGCCGCACCGGCACCGCCTCCGTGCCCTTCGGCCTGGCCGCCAAGCACAAGGCCGCCGACGCGCTCGTCTACTCCAAGCTGCGGGCGGCCTTCGGCGGCCGGCTGCGCGCCTGCGTCTCGGGCGCCTCCGCCCTCTCCCCCGAGATCGGCTACTTCTTCTCCGGTGCCGGCATCCACATCCTGGAGGGCTACGGCCTCACCGAGACCTCGGCGGCCTCCTTCGTCAACCCCGGCGAGGCCTACCGCACCGGCACGGTCGGCAAGCCGCTGCCCGGCTGCGAGGTGCGCATCGCCGAGGACGGCGAGATCCTGCTGCGCGGCCCCGGCATCATGGAGGGCTACCACCAGCAGCCCGAGAAGACCGCCGAGGTGCTGGAGTCCGACGGCTGGTTCCACACCGGCGACATCGGCGAGCTGACGCCCGACGGCTACCTGCGCATCACCGACCGCAAGAAGGACCTCATCAAGACCTCCGGCGGCAAGTACGTCGCCCCCGCGGAGGTCGAGGGTCAGTTCAAGGCGGTGTGCCCCTACGTCTCCAACATCCTGGTGCACGGCGCCGACCGGAACTACTGCACCGCCCTCATCGCCCTGGACGAGATCGCGATCCTCCAGTGGGCGAAGGAGAACGGCCTGGAGGGCAAGTCGTACGCCGAGGTCGCCGCCGCGCCGCAGACGGTGGAGCTGGTCGACGGCTACGTGAAGGAGCTCAACGCCGGGCTCCAGCGCTGGCAGACGATCAAGAAGTTCCGGCTGCTGCCGCGGGACCTGGACGTGGAGCACGGCGAGATCACGCCGAGCCTGAAGCTGAAGCGGCCGGTCGTCGAGCGGGAGTACAAGCAGCTGATCGACGAGATGTACGCGGGGACGCGGGAGGCGTAGCGCGGGGGACTGCGGGCCGGTTGTCGGCTGCGGCTGCGGCTGCCGCTGCGGTTGCGCCCTGGCGGGGCGCGGCCACGCGGCGGAGCCGCATGTCGACACGGCCCGCGCCCCCGGGGGACTGCGCTCAGCCCCGCTCAAAAGCATCCGTCTTCTGATGCTCTCTTAGCACAGTTTTCGCACACCGCTGTCCACTTCGGTAACTCTGCGCTTATCCCTGGGGCCGGTCTGTCACCCTGGCCGCATGGACATGGCGGCCATACCGACGCAGCGGGAGAACGAAGCCCGGGCCAGTGCGGCCCAGGGGCGTACCACCCTGCCCGGAAGCCCCCTCGCGCCCGGCTCCGCCCGAGTCCTGGTGCGCGCCGCGTTGTCCGAGGTCCCCGGGGTCTGCGCACGCCTGGTCGACGACGCCATGGCCGTCGTCAGCGAACTCGTCACCAACGCCGTCGTCCACGCCGGTACGGACGTGGAGATCGACTGGCGCGTGGAGGACACCGGCGAGTTCCTCATCGAGGTCCACGACCGGCACCCCTCCCGCCCCCCACGCGACTGCGCCCGCGCCCAAGGCCCGTACGAGGTCTTGGAGCAGGGGCGCGGCCTGCGCCTGGTCGCCACCCTCGCCGAGTCCTGGGGCGTCACCTACCGCACGGGCACGAAGACCGTGTGGGCGCGGCTGCCGCCGGGCGGCCGCGACGAGCCGCGGGGTCCCCTCCCGGTGCCCGCGCTGGAGGCCGCCGAGGCCCTCGCCCCGCAGCCGCTGCGCCCCGGAGCCGACCGGGACTGGCTCGGCCGGGGCGCGCTGTCCTTCCTCGCCGAGGCCTCCGACCTGCTCGCCGGACAGCTGGACGAGAACCTGGTCGCCGCCCTCACCGGGCAGCTGATCGTGCCCCGGCTGGCCGACTGGTGCGCGGTGTGGCTGGAGGACGAGGCGAGCGTGCGCGGCGGCGACGACGGAGCGCCCGCACGCGTGTGGCACGCCAGCGAGAACCGCATCGAGGAACTGACCCGCGCCCTGGAGAAGGATCCGCCGTGCCCGCGCGAGGGACTGCGGTCGGGGCCGGAGCCCTACCCCTGGCCCGGCGATGCGCTCGGCCCGCAGGGCGCCGACGGCACCGCACTCGCCTACCGGCTCATCGCCGGCGGCCGTCCCCTGGGCACGCTGGTCATCGGGCGCTGCGGGCTGCTCCGGTTCCCCGACGAGGTCACCGGACTCGTCGAGGACCTCAGCCGCCGGGTGGCGCTCGCCATCGGTGCGGCCCGCCAGTACGCCCGGCAGGCCACCATCAGCGCCGTCCTGCAGCGCGGCCTGCTGCCCGGCGCGGTCGCCGAGATCCCCGGGGTGAGCAGCGCACTCGTCTACGAGCCCTGCGACAAGGGCGGACCGAGCGGCGACTTCTACGACCTCTTCCCGGCGGGCGACGGCCGCTGGTGCTTCGCGATCGGCGACGTCCAGGGCAAGGGCCCCGAGGCCGCGGTCGTGATCGGGCTCGCCCGGCCCTGGCTGCGCCTGCTCGCCCGCGAGGGCTACCGGGTCGCCGACGTCCTGGACCGCCTCAACCAGCTCCTCCTGGACGACGCCACCGAGGCCGCCGACGCGGCCGCCCGCGCCCTGGTCGCCGCCGGCGGCCGGCCCGTGGCGCCCGGAGACAGCCCGCAGACCCGCTTCCTGTCCCTCCTCTACGGCGAGCTGACCCCGCACGACGAGGGCGTCCGCTGCACCCTCGCCTCGGCCGGGCACCCGCTGCCGCTGGTCCTCGGCCCCGACGGCGAGGTGCGTACCGTCGCCCGGCCGCAGACCCTGCTCGGGGTGGTCGAGGACGAGACGTACACCAGTGAGACCTTCGACCTGCGGCCCGGCGACAGCCTGCTGTGCGTCACCGACGGGGTGACCGAGCGGCGCTCCGGCCCGCACCAGTTCGACGACGGCGACGGGCTCGCGCGGGCCCTGTCCGGCTGTGCGGGCCTGAATGCCGAGCTGATCGCGGAAAGGATCCGGCGCATGGTGCACGAGTTCGGCGGCGGCCAGCCCGAGGACGACCTGGCCCTCCTCGTGCTCCAGGCGGAGTGAGTGCCGTCGTACGGGACAATGGAGGACATGCCTTCCGCACTCCCCGACGGCGAGCCCGTACCCGACGACGGCGCGCTGCCCGCAACCGCGCTCGCCGGCGCTGCCGAGCGACCCCTCGGGTTCTACCTGCACGTCCCGTACTGCGCGACCCGCTGCGGCTACTGCGACTTCAACACCTACACCGCGACCGAGCTGCGCGGCACCGGCGGCGTGCTCGCCTCCAGGGACAACTACGCGGACACCCTGACCGACGAGGTCCGCCTGGCCCGCAAGGTGCTCGGCGACGACCCGCGCGCGGTCCGCACGGTGTTCGTGGGCGGCGGCACGCCGACGCTGCTGGCCGCGGACGACCTGGTCCGGATGCTGGGCGCGATCCGCGACGAGTTCGGTCTCGCCCCGGACGCGGAGATCACGACGGAGGCCAACCCGGAGTCGGTCGACCCCGCCTACCTGGCGACGCTGCGCGAGGGCGGCTTCAACCGGATCTCCTTCGGCATGCAGAGCGCCAGGCAGCATGTGCTGCGCGTGCTCGACCGCACGCACACGCCGGGGCGCCCCGAGGCGTGCGTGGCGGAGGCACGGGCCGCGGGCTTCGAGCACGTCAACCTGGACCTGATCTACGGCACTCCGGGGGAGAGCGACGACGACTGGCGGGCGTCGCTGGACGCGGCGATCGGCGCGGGCCCGGACCACGTCAGCGCCTACGCCCTGATCGTCGAGGAGGGCACCCAGCTCGCCCGCCGCATCCGCCGGGGCGAGGTCCCGATGACGGACGACGACGTCCACGCCGACCGCTACCTGATCGCCGAGGAGACCCTGTCGGCGGCGGGCTTCGACTGGTACGAGGTCTCCAACTGGGCCACCTCCGAGTCCGGGCGCTGCCTGCACAACGAGCTGTACTGGCGGGGCGCCGACTGGTGGGGTGCGGGGCCCGGGGCGCACTCGCACGTGGGCGGGGTGCGCTGGTGGAACGTCAAGCACCCGGGCGCCTACGCGGCGGCCCTCGCCTCCGGCCGCTCACCGGGGGCGGGCCGGGAACTGCTCTCCGAGGAGGACCGCCGGGTGGAGCGGATCCTGCTGGAGCTGCGGCTGAGGGAGGGGGTGCCGCTGTCGCTCCTGAAGGAGGACGGGCTCGCGGCTTCGCGGCGGGCGCTGGCGGACGGGCTGCTGAAGGCCGGGCCGTACGAGGAGGGGCGGGCCGTGCTGACGCTCCGGGGGCGGCTGCTGGCGGACGCGGTGGTGCGGGACCTGGTGGACTGATCGCTCCAGCGGGTGAATCGGTGCGGAGCGCCGGTTCGGTCCCTAACCTGGTTCGTACGCTGCCGCCGTAATTGCATGGTGGCGGAACCGGAGGACTGCGGAGATGACCGCTGTGGACGACCAGATCCCCCGGCGGCACTGGCGGCGGCTCCAGACCCAGGACATCGCCATCCTCGAAGAGACCAGCGAGCCGCAGCCTGACCTTGTGGTCGTTGAGCGTGGTGCCGGACCCGGTCAGGGAAGGCTGATGCCGTCCGAGGTCATCACCTTGCTCGTGGAGGTCGTCTCCAGGACAAGCGTGGACCGTGACTACGGCGTCAAGCGGTCGATCTACGCAGCGGCGAAGATTCCCGCTTACTTCGTCATCGACCCCGTGATGGGCCAGTGTGTGTTGCTCACTGAGCCGACGGGCCATGGAGAGGACGCGGACCACCGGTGTCAGCGGATCACCAAGTTCGGCGACCTCACGCCGTTGGAGCCGCTGGGTATCGAACTGGACACCAGCGAATTCGCCACGTACGAGAAGGTCAGGCCTCACCGCTACCCGTGACGAAGTCGATCAGCTCCTCCACCCGCCCCAGCAACTCCGGCTCCAGGTCCTTGTAGGAACCCACCCGCTTCAGAATCGCCTGCCACACGGCCCCGGTGTTCTCCGACGGCCACCCCAGCGCCCGGCACACCCCCGTCTTCCAGTCCTGCCCGCGCGGCACCCGCGGCCAGCCGGGGATCCCCAGGCAGGACGGTTTCACGGCCTCCCAGATGTCGATGTAGGGATGGCCGACGACCAGCGCGTGTTCGCTCGTCACCGACTCCGCGATGCGCCACTCCTTCGTGCCCGGCACGAGGTGGTCCACCAGCACGCCCAGCCGAGCGTCCGGACCCGGCGCGAAGGACGACACGATCGACGGCAGGTCGTCGACGCCCTCCAGGTACTCCACGACCACGCCCTCGATGCGCAGATCGTCGCCCCACACCTTCTCGACCAGCTCGGCGTCGTGCCGGCCCTCGACGTAGATGCGGCCGGCGCGGGCCACGCGGGCGCGGCCGCCGGGGACGGCGACCGAGCCGGATGCCGTACGGGCCGGGCCGGCCGGGCCGCCGGCCGTCGGGCGCACCAGCGTCACCACCCGCCCCTCCAGCAGGAAGCCGCGCGGCTCCAGCGGGAACACCCGGTGCTTGCCGAAGCGGTCCTCCAGGGTCACCGTGCCCGCCTCGCAGCGGATCACCGCCCCGCAGAACCCGGTACCGGGCTCCTCCACCACCAGCCCGGGCTCCGCCGGGACCTCGGGGACGGGCCTGGGCTTCTTCCACGGCGGGGTCAGGTCGGGGGAGTACTGGCGCATTCGGATGACGATAGGAGAAGCGGCGGGTGCGCACTCACGACACGCCGAAACGCGCCGTCAGCTCGTCGCGTTGCCGTCGTACGAACTCCGCGTCCACCACCGCTCCGTGACCGGGCACGTACAGCGCGTCCTCGCCGCCGAGGGCGAGCAGCCGGTCCAGGGCGTCGGGCCAGCGCGACGGTACGGCGTCCGGGCCCGCCTGGGGTTCGCCGGACTCCTCCACCAGGTCGCCGCAGAAGACGATCTCCGGCCCGCCGGAGACCGAGCCGGGGACGAGTACCGCGAGATCGTGGGCCGTGTGGCCGGGGCCCACATTGGCCAGCAGCGCCTGGCGGCCGCCGCCGAGGTCCAGCGTCCACTCGCCGGAGACCAGGTGGCGGGGCGCGGCGAGGGAATCCACCGCCTCGTCCGCGTCCGCCGCCGGCAGGCCGTTCGCGATCGCGTCCCGGCGCAGCTCGTCGCGCTCGTACGCGAACACCGTGTCGATACCCACCGCCCCGTACACCTGCGCGCCGGCGAAGGCGGCCGCGCCGAAGACATGGTCGAAGTGGGGGTGGGTGAGCGCGAGATGGGTCACACCGCGGCCCGCGAGCCGCTGCGCGCGCTCCCGTACCCGCGCGCCCTCGGCCAGGCTCGATCCGGCGTCCACCACCAGCGCCGTACCCTCTCCGAGGACCAGGCCCGCGGTGCAGTCCCAGCCGGGGAGCCGGCACCGCCCGACCCCGGCGGCCAGCCGCTCCCACCCGACCTCTTCCCAAGTCACCGTCATACCGCGACGCTAGCCGTTCAACCAGGTAAGGCGGCACCGACCTTGCCCAGTCAGTACCCCACGGCCGTACACTGGGCCGGGGAAGTCTGGCACTCGCACACGCAGAGTGCCAGGCAGACGACCGAAGAGCCGAGAGACGACGTGCTGGAGGTGCGCGCGGATGCTGAGTGAACGCAGGCTTCAGGTTCTGCGCGCCATCGTCCAGGACTACGTGGGCACCGAGGAGCCGGTGGGGTCGAAGGCGCTCACCGAGCGGCACAACCTCGGTGTCTCCCCGGCGACCGTGCGCAATGACATGGCCGCCCTGGAGGACGAGGGGTTCATCGCCCAGCCGCACACCAGTGCCGGGCGCATCCCCACCGACAAGGGCTACCGGCTCTTCGTGGACAAGCTCGCGGGCGTCAAGCCGATGTCGGCGCCCGAGCGGCGGGCCATCCAGAACTTCCTGGACGGCGCCGTCGACCTCGACGACGTGGTGGCGCGGACCGTGCGGCTGCTCGCGCAGCTGACCCGGCAGGTCGCCGTCGTGCAGTACCCGTCCCTGACCCGGTCCACCGTGCGGCACGTGGAGCTGCTCTCGCTCGCGCCCGCGCGTGTGATGCTCGTGCTGATCACGGACACCGGCCGGGTCGAGCAGCGGATGGTCGACTGCCCGGCGCCGTTCGGCGAGGCGTCCCTGGCCGATCTGCGGGCACGGCTGAACAGCCGGGTCGCGGGCCGCCGGTTCACCGATGTGCCGAAGCTGGTCGAGGACCTGCCCGACGCCTTCGACGCCGAGGACCGCGGTACGGTCTCCACGGTGCTCTCCACCCTTCTGGAGACACTGGTCGAGGAGAACGAGGAGCGGTTGATGATCGGCGGAACCGCCAATCTCACCCGCTTCGGACATGACTTCCCTCTCACGATCCGGCCCGTCCTGGAGGCCCTTGAGGAGCAGGTCGTGCTCCTCAAGCTCCTCGGCGAGGCCAAGGATCCGGGCATGACCGTGCGCATCGGGCACGAGATCGCCCATGAAGGACTCAACTCCACCTCCGTCGTGTCGGTCGGTTACGGTTCGGGCGGCGAGGCGGTTGCCAAGCTCGGCGTGGTCGGACCGACCCGCATGGACTACCCGGGAACGATGGGAGCGGTACGCGCAGTGGCACGGTACGTCGGACAGATCCTGGCGGAGTCGTAAGTGGCCACGGACTACTACGCCGTTCTCGGCGTGCGCCGCGACGCGTCGCAGGATGAGATCAAGAAGGCGTTCCGCAGGCTCGCACGCGAGCTGCATCCGGACGTCAACCCCGATCCGAAGACCCAGGAGCGGTTCAAGGAGATCAACGCCGCCTACGAGGTGCTGTCGGACCCGCAGAAGAAGCAGGTCTACGACCTCGGCGGCGACCCGCTCTCGCAGTCCGGCGGCGCCGGTGCGGGCGGCTTCGGGGCCGGTGGCTTCGGCAACTTCTCCGACATCATGGACGCGTTCTTCGGCACGGCGTCGC
This sequence comes from Streptomyces sp. NPDC020362, assembly GCF_040642095.1. Lineage (NCBI taxonomy): Bacteria > Bacillati > Actinomycetota > Actinomycetes > Kitasatosporales > Streptomycetaceae > Streptomyces > Streptomyces sp. NPDC020362. The sequence goes on along the minus strand of NZ_JBFAET010000059.1, from coordinate 19,760 downwards.
AGCGCGGCCCGCGCTCGCGCACCCGCCGCGGCCAGGACGCGATGATCCGCATCGAGGTCGAGCTGGACGAGGCGGCCTTCGGGACGACCAAGGACATCCAGGTCGACACGGCCGTCGTCTGCAACACCTGCAACGGTGAAGGCGCGGCTCCGGGCACCTCCGCCCAGACGTGTGACATGTGCCGCGGCCGCGGTGAGGTCTCGCAGGTCACCCGGTCCTTCCTGGGCCAGGTCATGACCTCCCGGCCCTGCCCCCAGTGCCAGGGCTTCGGCACGGTCGTGCCCACGCCGTGCCCGGAGTGCGCGGGCGACGGCCGCGTACGCTCGCGTCGCACCCTCACCGTGAAGATCCCGGCCGGTGTCGACAACGGCACCCGGATCCAGCTCGCCGGCGAGGGCGAGGTCGGGCCCGGCGGCGGTCCGGCCGGTGACCTCTACGTCGAGATCCACGAGCTGCCGCACCAGACCTTCCAGCGGCGCGGCGACGATCTGCACTGCACGGTCACCATCCCGATGACCGCGGCGGCCCTCGGCACCAAGGTGCCGCTGGAGACGCTGGACGGGATGGAGGAGGTCGACATCCGGCCCGGTACGCAGTCCGGGCAGTCGATCCCGCTGCACAACCGCGGTGTCACGCATCTGCGGGGCGGCGGCCGGGGTGACCTGATCGTGCACGTCGAGGTCATGACGCCGACCAAGCTGGATCCCGAGCAGGAGCGACTGCTGCGCGAGCTGGCGAAGCTGCGCGGCGAGGAGCGCCCGCAGGGGCAGTTCCAGCCGGGTCAGCAGGGCCTGTTCTCGCGGCTGAAGGACGCGTTCAACGGGCGCTGAGTCGTCGTCTGCGGGGTGCTTCGGCACCCCGTATGCCGATGGCCTATGCCGCGGGAAGCCCCGATTCGGACTTGTTCGGAGGACGTGACAACATGCCGTCATGTCCTCCGCGCTGACCGATCTCTTCCCCCACCCGATCGTGCAGGCCCCCATGGCGGGCGGTGTCTCCGTCCCGCAGCTCGTCGCCGCCGTCTCCGAGGCGGGCGGTCTCGGGTTCCTCGCCGCCGGATACAAGACGGCCGACGGCATGTACCAGGAGATCAAGCAGCTGCGGGGCCTCACGGGCCGGCCCTTCGGCGTCAACGTGTTCATGCCCCAGCCCGAGTACCCCGGTGCAAGCACCGGCTCCACCGGAGCGGCCAATGCCGCGCCCCCTTCCGGTGCCGTCGAGGTCTACGCCCATCAGCTGGCGGGCGAGGCAGCCTGGTACGAGACCGAGCTGGGCGACCCCGACAGCGGCCGGGACGACGGCTACGACGCCAAGCTCGCCGTGCTGCTGGACAACCCGGTGCCGGTGGTCTCCTTCCACTTCGGCGTCCCCAGCCGCGAGGTCGTCGACTCCCTGCGCCGCGCCGGAACCCTCACCCTGGTCACCGCCACCACCGCCGAGGAGGCCCGCGCGGTCGAGCAGGCGGGGGCGGACGGGGTGATCGTGCAGGGCGTGGAGGCCGGCGGTCACCAGGGCACCCACCGGGACGTCCCGGAGAACGACGGCTCCGGCATAGGCCTGCTCTCGCTGATCGCACAGGTCCGGGAGGCCGTGGGCATCCCGATCGTCGCCACCGGCGGCATCATGCGCGGCAGCCAGATCGCCGCCGTGCTCGCCGCGGGCGCGAGCGCGGCCCAGCTGGGCACGGCGTTCCTCGCCACCCCCGAGTCCGGCGCCGCCGCCGTGCACAAACAGGCGCTCACCGACGCCCTGTTCGTGCGCACCGAGCTGACCCGCGCCTTCTCCGGCCGCCCGGCCCGCGGCCTGGTCAACCGCTTCCTGCGCGAACACGGCCGGTACGCCCCCGCGGCCTACCCCGAGGTCCACCACCTGACCTCGCCGCTGCGCAAGGCCGCCGCCAAGGCCGGGGACGCGCAGGGCATGGCACTGTGGGCGGGACAGGGGCACCGGATGGCCCGGGAGCTTCCGGCCGGTCAGCTGGTGGAGGTCCTGGCGGGCGAACTCGCCGACGCGCGGACAGCGTTGTCGGCCGGGGGTGATGCGCGATGACGGCCCCGGTCTTCGTCGTCGAGCACTTCGACCCGGACAGCCACCGCTACGTCCTGGACGGACCCGAGGGACGGCACGCCGTCTCCGTGAAGCGGCTGCAGCCCGGCGAGGAGGTCGTCCTCACCGACGGCGCCGGGCGTTACGCGGTGTGCGAGGTGATCGGCACCGAGGGCAAGGACCGGCTGATCGTCCACATGACCTCCGTGACCGAGGAGCCGGAGCCCGCCCCGCGCATCACCGTCGTCCAGGCCCTGCCCAAGGGCGACCGGGGCGAAGTCGCCGTCGAGACCATGACCGAGGTCGGCGTCGACGCCGTCGTGCCCTGGCAGGCGGCCCGCTGCATCACCCAGTGGAAGGGCGACCGCGGGCTGAAGGCCCTCGGCAAGTGGCGGGCCACCGCCCGCGAGGCTGGCAAGCAGTCCCGCCGCGTCCGCTTCCCCGAGGTCGCGGACGCAGCGACCACCAAGCAGGTTGCCGCACTTCTCGCCAAAGCCGACTTCGCCGCCGTCCTCCACTCCGACTTCGAGCACGGCAGCACCCCGCTCGCCACCGCCGAACTCCCCACCGAGGGCGAGATCGTGCTGGTCGTCGGGCCCGAAGGCGGTGTCTCACGGGACGAGCTGACGCTCTTCGAGGAGGCGGGCGCGCGGGCCTACGTGCTCGGTCCCACCGTGTTGCGCACATCCACCGCCGGCACCGCCGCCGCGGCCCTGCTGCTGGGCCGCACCGGCCGCTGGTCCTGACACCAGGGGGAATCACCGTGGAACTCGCCCAAGTCCGGCTGCTCGTCACCGACTTCACCGCCTGCTACCACTTCTACGCCGAAGTCCTCGGACTCAAGCCGCAGTCCGGGGCGACCGAGGGACCCTACGAGAAGTTCAGCCCGCACACCGGCTCCGCCGGGATCGCGCTGCAGGACCGCGCCATGATGGCCGAAGTCCTGGGCGAACTGGGCGAGACGGCCTGCGGCCACCGCTCCCTGGTCGTCCTGCGCGTCGACGACCTCGACGCCTACTGCGCACAGATCACGGACCGCGGCGCCACCCTCCTGCACGGCCCGGCCCCCATGACCGACCGCATGCGCGTGGCCCACCTCAAGGACCCGGAGGGCAATCTGGTGGAACTTCAGGAGTGGCTGCTGCTGCGCGCCTGACGACGACGGCCGGCAACAGCTCCCAGCCGTCCACGTCACCGGCCGCACACCCGCGCCCCAGCACCTCGTCCACGAAGGCCCGTACGACACCGGGTTCGTGCAGATTGACCCAGCGCCCCTGCTCGTCGACCACGAGCCCGGAGTGGGCGTAGCCCCCGTCGGCGACCACGCGCCCGGGGCCGCCCCGGAAGACCACCCGCACCACCACCCCGTCCCGGGACAGCGTCAGCACCTCCTGGCAGGGCACGTCGTGGGCGTGCCGGTGCCGGACGGTCCACCGCCACTCGTGCCCCTCGTCCACGACCAGCCGCCGGAGCCTGCGTTCACTGCTCATCGAACCAGCGTACGGGCCGGCAGGGGCGGAGCGCAGGTTCAAGTCACGTGGCCGTTTCCGGTCTACCGCCCGGTCCGGCGCCGGTGGGACGCTGCCGTGCATGGGGCCTTTGAAGCGCAGTGGGCAGCGGACACGGCGGGCGCGCGGGACTCGGGTGGCGGCCGGGGCAGGGCTCGCGGTGGTGGCCCTGGGCGCCGTGGTGGCCTGCGATCCGGGCGGACTCAACTCGGCCACGGTGGCGTACACCACCGACCGGACCGCGACCGCCGAACTCAAACACCATGATGTGAACGTGAGTTGGCTCACCTGCACCGGGAGCACCGACGGCGGCTCCGGAAAGACCGGCGCCCCGTCGGCGACGAAGACCGTCGTCTCCGTCGACTGCCAGGGGCAGACCACGGACAAGCGCAGGATCACCGTCACCGGCAGGGTGACCCGGGCCGTCGACGGGGCCTGTGTGCGCGGGGATCTGACGGCCAAGGTCGGGGGCAGGCAGGTGTTCCACGTCAGCGGGCTCGGCAACTGCGACGCCGCGCCCCACGTGACGTACAAGCCGCCGACCCCCTACCACCCCACCCATCAGCAGCCCGGCCCCACCGTCACCGTCACCCGGACCATCTGGTGCAAGGGCGACCCCACCTGCTGGCCCGTGCAGGGCAAGTGATCAGAACCGGGAGCGCGGCAGGGCCGCCGCTGCGTAAGGTGACGGGGTGACTCAGGGCGCTTCGACGGGTTCCGCGGCATCTTCCGCCTATCTCCGATTCCCTCATCTGCAGGGCGACTTGGTGACCTTCGTCGCCGAGGACGACGTATGGCTGGCACCGCTCGACGGCGGCCGGGCCTGGCGGGTCAGTGCCGACAACATGCCGGTGACACTGCCCCGGATCTCACCCGACGGCACCGCCCTCGCCTGGACCTCCACCCGCGACGGCGCGCCCGAGGTGCATCTCGCCCCGGTGGCGGGCGGCCCCGCCGAGCGGCTGACCCACTGGGGCAACCGGCGTACCGAGGTGCGCGGCTGGACCCCGGACGGACAGGTGCTCGCGCTCAGCGCGCAGGGCCGGCCCAGCACCGACCGGACGTGGGCGCACGCCGTCCCGCTCGACGGCGGCCCGGCGGCCGTCCTGCCCTACGGTCCCGTCGGCGACGTGGCGTTCGGGCCCGCCACCGTCCTGCTGTCCGCTCCGATGGGCCGGGAGGCCGCGTACTGGAAGCGCTACCGGGGCGGTACCGCGGGCAAGCTGTGGATCGACCGCGCCGGTGACGGCGCGTTCGAGCGGCTGCACGCGGAGCTGGACGGGAACATCGAGTGCCCGGTGTGGGCGGGGGACCGCCTCGCCTTCCTCTGCGACCACGAGGGCACGGGCGCGCTGTACTCCTCGCTCGCCGACGGCTCCGACCTGCGCCGGCACACCCCGATCGACGGCTTCTACGCCCGGCACGCGGCCGGCGACGGCACCCGGGTCGTCTACAGCTCGGCCGGTGAACTGTGGCTGCTGGACGACCTGGAGGGCGGCGAGCCGCGCCGGCTCGAGGTGCGGCTGGGCGGGCCACGGCTGGACCTGCGGCCGTACCCGGTGAACGCGGCGCGGTGGTTCGGGGCCGCGGCGCCCGACCACACCGCGCGCGGGAGCGCCGTCTGCGTGCGCGGCGGCGTCCACTGGGTCACCCATCGCTCCGGGCCCGCCCGCGCCCTCGCCGCCACCCCCGGCGTCCGGGCCCGCCGGCCGCGCACCTTCCGGGCCGAGGGCGAGGAGTGGGTGGTGTGGGTGACGGACGCCGAGGGCGACGACGCCCTGGAGTTCGCCCCCGCGACCGGGCTCGCCCCGGGGACGACCGCCCGGCGGCTCGCCGCCGGCCGGCTCGGCCGGGTCCTGGAGCTGGCCGTCGCGCCCGACGGCAGCCGGGTCGCCGTCGCCGCGCACGACGGACGGCTGCTGCTGGTCGAGCGGGAGACCGGCGAGGTGCGCGAAGTGGACCGCAGCGACGACGGCGAGGTCTCCGGCCTCGCCTTCTCGCCCGACTCCGGCTGGCTCGCCTGGACCCACCCCGGCCCCCGCCCGCTGTCCCAGCTGCGGCTCGCCCACACCACCGACCTGTCGGTCACCGAGGCGACCCCGCTGCGCTTCCAGGACTACGCGCCCGCCTTCACCCTGGACGGCAAACACCTCGCCTTCCTCTCCAACCGCGCCTTCGACCCGGTCTACGACGAACATGTCTTCGATCTCGCGTTCGTGGTCGGCGCCCGCCCGCACCTGATCACCCTGGCCGCCACCACCCCCTCGCCCTTCGGCCCGCAGCGGCACGGCCGCCCCTTCGAGGCCCCCGACAAGGACGAGACCCCCGACAGCGAGGGCACTCCCGTCACCCGCATCGACCTGGACGGCCTCGCCGACCGGATCGTGCCCTTCCCCGTCGAGGCCGGCCGCTATTCCGGCCTGCGCGCCGCCAAGGACGGCGTGCTCTGGCTGCGGCACCCCGTGCACGGCGTCCTCGGCGCCTCCCGCGCCCAGCCGGAGGACCCCGGCCCGCACTCCGAGCTGGAGCGCTACGACCTGGCCCAGCGCCGCCTGGAGCACCTCGCCGCCGACGCCGACCACTTCGAGGTCAGCGGCGACGGCAAACGGGTCCTGCTGTGGAGCGACGGCCGGCTCCGGGTCGTGCCCAGCGACCGCCGCACCGGATCCGACGACGACGGCGACAGCAGCGTCACCGTCGACCTCGCCCGCGTCCGGCAGACCGTCGAACCGGCCGCCGAGTGGCGGCAGATGTACGACGAGGCCGGCCGCCTCATGCGCGACCACTTCTGGCGGCCCGACCTCCACGGCGTCGACTGGGACGGCGTCCTCGACCGCTACCGCCCGCTGCTGGACCGCCTCGCCACCCACAGCGACCTCGTCGACCTGCTGTGGGAGGTGCACGGCGAACTCGGCACCTCGCACGCCTACGTCAGCCCGTCCGGCGGCGCGGGCGGCGCCCCGCGTCAGGGCCTGCTCGGCGCCGACATCTCCCGCCACGAGGACGGCAGCTGGCGCATCGACCGCATCCTCCCGGCGGAGACCTCCGACCCGGACGCCCGCTCCCCGCTCGCCGCGCCCGGCGTCGCCGTACGCCCCGGGGACGCGGTCGTCGCCGTGGCCGGCCACCCGGTCGACCCGGTGCGAGGCCCCGGACCGCTGCTCGTGGGCACGGCCGGACAGCCCGTCGAGCTGACCGTCGCACCGGCCGACGGGGGCGAGCCGCGGCACACGGTCGTCGTCCCGCTCGCCGACGAGGGGCCGCTGCGCTACCACGCCTGGGTCGCCGACCGGCGCGCCCACGTCCACCAGGCCTCCGGCGGCCGGCTCGGCTACCTCCACGTCCCGGACATGCAGGCGCCCGGCTGGGCGCAGATCCACCGCGACCTGCGCGTCGAGGTGACCCGGGAGGGGCTCGTGGTCGACGTCCGGGAGAACCGCGGCGGGCACACCTCCCAGCTCGTCGTGGAAAAGCTCGCCCGCCGCATCATCGGCTGGGACGTCCCGCGTGGCATGCGGGCCACCAGCTATCCGCTGGACGCACCGCGGGGCCCGGTCGTCGCCGTCGCCAACGAGTTCTCCGGCTCCGACGGCGACATCGTCAACGCGGCGATCAAGGCCCTCGGCATCGGCCCGGTCGTCGGCACCCGCACCTGGGGCGGGGTGATCGGCATCGACAGCCGCTACCACCTGGTCGACGGCACGCTCATCACCCAGCCGAAGTACGCGATCTGGCTGGAGGGTTACGGCTGGGACGTGGAGAACCACGGGGTGGACCCGGACGTGGAGGTCGTCCAGCGCCCGCAGGACTGGGCGCAGGGCCGGGACGCCCAACTGGACGAGGCCGTCCGGCTCGCGCTCGAAGCGCTGGAGTCGGTACCGGCGAAAACACCGCCGGTCCTGCCGACTTGAGGGGCGCGGGGCCGTGTCGATGTGCGGCTCCGCCGCGTGGGCGCGAGCAGCCACCGACTGCCCGCACCCGAGCGACTACGATGCCTCCTGAGTGATCACCGGCGAAAGAAGGAGCGCACAGGCGATGCCAGGCGAACCGCAGGACGACTGCCTGTTCTGCAAGATCGTCGCGGGCCAGATCCCGGCGACCGTCGTACGCGAGACCGAGACCACCGTCGCCTTCCGGGACATAAACCCCCAGGCCCCTACCCACATTCTGGTGATTCCCAAGGCTCACTACGAAAACGCCGCCGCCCTTGCCGTCGGTGCCCCCCAGCTGGCCGCCGACGTGCTCGCCGAGACCCAGGCCGTGGCCGACGAGGAAGAGCTGGAGAGCTACCGCATCGTCTTCAACACCGGCAGCGGCGCCGGCCAGACCGTCTGGCACGCCCACGCGCACCTCCTCGGCGGCCGTGGCATGGAATGGCCCCCGGGATAAATCGCCATGTCCGTCCGTGAATTGGTGGTCCTCGGCACCGCCAGCCAGGTCCCGACCCGGCACCGCAACCACAACGGCTATCTGCTGCGCTGGGACGGCGAGGGCATCCTGTTCGACCCCGGCGAGGGCACACAGCGGCAGATGCTGCGCGCCGGGGTTGCCGCCCACGACCTGAACCGGATCTGCGTCACGCACTTCCACGGCGACCACTCGCTCGGCCTCGCCGGAGTCATTCAGCGGATCAACCTCGACCAGGTGCCGCACGAGGTCACCGCGCACTACCCGCGCTCCGGTCAGCGTTTCTTCGACCGGCTGCGGTACGCGACCGCCTACCGGGAGACGGTCCGCCTCACCGAGGCACCGGTCGCCGCGGACGGCATCCTCGCGCAGACCCCGTCGTACACCCTGGAAGCCCGCAAGCTCTCCCACCCCGTCGAGTCCTACGGCTACCGCGTGATCGAACCCGACGGGCGCCGCATACTGCCCGACCGGCTCGCCGCGCACGGGATCAAGGGGCCGGACGTCGGCCGGATCCAGCGCGAGGGGCGGCTCGGGGACGTGACGCTGGACGAGGTCAGCGAGGTGCGGCGCGGGCAGCGGTTCGCGTTCGTCATGGACACCCGGCTGTGCGAGGGGGTGCACGCGCTCGCCGAAGGCTGCGACCTGCTGGTGATCGAGTCCACCTTCCTCGACGAGGACGCCCCGCTCGCCGCGGACCACGGCCATCTGACGGCCGGGCAGGCGGCGGCCGTGGCACGGGAGGCCGGGGTGCGGCACCTCGTCCTCACCCACTTCAGCCAGCGCTACTCGGACCCGGACGAGTTCGAGCGGCAGGCACGCGCCGCCGGGTTCCAGGGCGAGCTGACCGTGGCGCACGACCTGCAACGGGTGCCGGTCCCCAAGCGTCGTTGAAAGCGCAGGTGGGAGGGGGATCGTACGATGCTTTGATGCCTCTCCCGAAAGCAGAACTGCACCTCCACATCGAAGGCACCCTGGAGCCCGAGCTGGCGTTCGAGCTGGCCGCCCGCAACGGCGTCGAGCTGCCGTACGCCGACACCGACGAGCTGCGCAAGGCGTACCAGTTCGAGGACCTGCAGTCCTTCCTGAACCTGTACTACGAGCTGATGGCCGTCCTGCGCACCGAGCAGGACTTCGAGGATCTGGCCGACGCCTACCTCGCCCGCGCCGCCGCGCAGGGCGTGCGGCACGCGGAGATCTTCTTCGACCCGCAGGCCCACCTGGCCCGGGGCGTGAGCATGGGCACGGTCGTGGAGGGGCTGTGGCGGGCGCTCGGCCGATGGGGGTCCCCCCGCCCGAGCGAAGCCGAGCGTGGGGGAGAGGAGAACCACGGCGTCTCCACGAGGCTCATCATGTGCTTCCTGCGCGACGAGTCCGCCGACTCGGCGCTTCGCACGCTGGAGGCGGCCCGGCCGTACCTGGACCGGATCACCGGCATCGGCCTCGACTCGGCCGAGGTCGGACACCCTCCGGTGAAGTTCCGGGAGGTGTACGAGGCCGCCGCCGCGCTCGGGCTGCGGCGGGTGGCGCACGCCGGTGAGGAGGGTCCGCCCGCGTACATCACCGAGGCGCTGGACGTCCTCGGCGTCGAGCGGATCGACCACGGCCTGCGCTGCATGGAGGACCCGGCGCTGGTCGAGCGGCTGGTCCGGGACCGCGTCCCGCTGACCCTGTGCCCGCTGTCCAACGTCCGGCTGCGGGCGGTGGACGTCCTTGCGGACCATCCCCTTCCCGCCATGCTCGACGCGGGTCTGCTGTGCACGGTCAACTCCGACGACCCGGCCTACTTCGGCGGGTACGTCGGCGACAACTACCACGCCGTCCGCGACGCCCTCGGGCTGGACAGGGAGCAGATGCGCGAGCTGGCCCGCAACTCCTTCCGCGCCTCCTTCCTGGAGGACGACGAGGAGCGGCGGGCCCGTTACCTCGCCGAGGTGGACGCGTACGAGTTCGGGTAGGCGGTGCCGTAGGTGTCCCGGGCGGGCACGGCGGGGGAGTCCACGTGGATCTCCACGACGGACAGCGGCTGCCGGCCCGCCCGCAGCGCCACCACCGTCATCGGAACGGCCATCACCAGCAGGCCCGCCGCCAGGACCTCGCCCATGACCGGGAAGCCGGCCTGCGCGGCCAGCAGGCTCCCGGTCAGCGGGCCCGCCGCCGTGCCCAGCGAGGACGCCGAGCCGACGAACACCGCCCAGCGGCCGCGCGGGTCGAGGGAGGCGGCGAGGCCGATGACGTACGACAGCACGACCGGATAGAGCAGGTTCCAGGCGATCTCGCCCCCGGCGAAGGACGGCAGGTCCGTGGCCGACGCGCTGAGCGCGACACAGCCCGCGATGAGCGCCGTACCCGCGCCGATCGGCACCGCCCGGCCCAGCCGCGGACCGAGCGCCCCCGCGCCCACGACCCCGACCAGGCCGGCCCCGAGCGCGACCGCGAACACCGCTCCGACGGTGACCTCGGTGAGGTTCGCCTGGCCGAGTCCGATGCGGCCGCTGACGCCCCACAGGGAGTTCTGGGCCAGGGACCAGCAGGGCATGGCGGCGGCCAGCAGCAGGCCGGACCGCAGGTGGGGGAGCCTGCCGGGCCCGGCGTGGGTGCGGGCCGGTGCCGTACGGCCCGGCAGGCTGCCGGTGAGCGGCCACACCGCGAGTGCGGTCAGGGCGAGCGCGGCCAGCGGCTGGCCGTGACCGGGGCCGAGGCGGGGGATCGTCAGGTAGAGGGCGCCCGCGAGGGCGGATACGCCGAGCAGGCCGAGCGTGGTGACCCGCTGCGGGTCGTTCCCCCGGGCTCTCGCCTTCGCCGGAGCCGGGGGCGCCCCCAGGGCGGCGATGCCGCCGGCGGCGACCGCGGTGACCGTCCCCGAACCGAAGCCGCCGGCGAGCGTGCCCGCGACGACCAGCGGGACGACCCCGGTGAGGGCGGCAGTGCCGTAGCCGAGGACGGCGAGCGCGAGCCCGATCCGGGCGAGGGCGCGGACGCCGATCCGCTCGACCCTCCCCCGCTCGAGCGGGGGGACCCCCATGGCCAGCAGGAAGCCCGCCGCGGCCGAACTCAGCAGCAGCGCACTGCCGATGGCACCGGCCTGGGCGGTGGTGAGCGGAAGCCCGGTGTCGAGCCGGCCGACGGTGGTCGGCAGCAGGTACGGGGCGAGATACCCGGCCGTGAAAAGGGCGACGAGGGGCCAGGGACGGGAGCAGGGGGCGGACACGGGCGTTCCCGGGGCATGCGAAAGGAGCGGCGGCTCGGAGAGGGGAGAGGGAGCGACGACCGTCGACGGACAGGAACGCGCGAGCAAGTTGTATCAAGCACGCGGTTCGAGAAGAAGGCCGACATGAGTGATCCGGGTCACTGTTGTGTTTGTGATCGACAAGCCGGGGGTAGAAGGGAGCGCTCGTCGGGCGGTTGGCCTGGACCCGGCCGGATGCGCTATGGTTGATCACGTCGCGGTCGCCGGAACTCCCGGTGGCTGACCGTGCGTTGGTGGTCCAAGGAAAGACGCCCCGCTTCCTGCGGGGAAATGCAGGTGCAAGGCCTGCCCGGCGCTCTGATAAAGCCCCATCCCGCTGTGTGCGGGGTGGGGCTCTTTTTTGTTTCCCTTCGCCCTCCCGCCCGCGGGGCCCCATTGACGGCTCGGTGTTCGTGTATCTAACCTCTGTTCTCATACATGGACGACATTCATAAGGGGAGATGGTCTGGTGGCCGGCGATCAGAGTCCTGAGGGTGTGGCGCGGCGACTGCGGAAGGGCATGGCGCACGGCGTGCTGTCCTTCCCGCTGACCGCCTTCCACGACGACGGCTCCCTCGACCCCGGGGGCTTCCGTGCCCATGTCGCCGACCGGCTCGCCGCCGGGCCCGGCGCCGTCTTCCCGGCCTGCGGCACCGGTGAGTTCTTCTCGCTGGACGAGGACGAGTACCGGCAGGTCGTCGCCATCGCGGTCGAGGAGACGGCCGGGCAGGTGCCCGTGGTGGCCGGCACGGGATACGGCTGGGCGCAGGCCGCCCGGTTCGCGCGGATCGCCGAGGAGGCCGGGGCCGACGCCCTCCTCGTGCTGCCGCACTACCTGGTCGCCGCCCCGCAGGACGGCCTCGCCGCCCAGCTGGAGCAGCTCGCCGCCCGCACCCGGCTGCCGCTCGTCGCCTACCAGCGCGGCCAGGTCGCCTACGGCGTGGCCGCGGTACGGCGCATCGCGCGCATCCCGAACGTCATCGGCCTCAAGGACGGTCACGGCGACCTCGACCGGCTCCAGCGCCTCACCCTCGCCGCCCCCGAGGACTTCCTCTTCTTCAACGGCGCCGCCACCGCCGAGATCCAGGCCCGCGCCTACGCCACCGTCGGCGTCCCCGCCTACTCCTCCGCGGTGCACGCCTTCGCCCCGGAGATCGCCGACGCCTTCTTCGCCGCCCTGCGGAGCGGCGACCACAGCACGACCGAGAAACTGCTGCGTGCCTTCTACGTCCCCTTCGTCGAACTCCGAGACCGCGCACCCGGATACGCGGTCTCGCTGGTGAAGGCGGCGGCCCGGCTGCGCGGGCAGCGCGTCGGCCCGGTCCGCGCCCCGCTCGCCGACCCCTCGCCCGCCGATCTCGCCGGCCTCAAGGCCCTCCTCGCCACCGGACTCGACCTCGTGGGAGCCTCCCTGTGACTCGTGACCTGACCATCGCCGAGGTGCGTCTGACGCCGATCCTGGTCGCCGACCAGCCGCTGCTCAACACCCAGGGCGTGCACCAGCCGTACACCCCCCGGCTGATCGTGGAGGTCGTGACGGCCGACGGGATCACCGGCCTCGGCGAGACCTACGGCGACACCAAATACCTGGAACCGGCCCACGCGCTCGCCGGGCAAGTCACCGGGCGCTCGGTCATGGATGTGAACAGCCTGTTCTCCCTGGACCTCGCCGTGGACGACAGCCGGGTCCGGGGCGCCCTGGACGCCGGGGGACTGCGCGGGGTGCAGAGCGCCGACAAACTGCGGCTGTCCGTGCTGTCCGCCTTCGAGGTGGCCTGCCTGGACGCCCAGGGCAGGGCGCTCGGGCTGCCGGTGCACGCGCTGCTCGGCGGCAAGGTGCGCGACGAGGTCGAGTACAGCGCCTACCTCTTCTACAAGTGGGCCGGCCACCCCGAGGGCGTCGCGGCCGAGCCGGACGACTGGGGCGCCGCCCTCGACTCGGCCTCGGTCGTCGCCCAGGCGCGGAAGTTCAAGGAGCGGTACGGGTTCACCTCCTTCAAGCTCAAGGGCGGCGTCTTCCCGCCCGACGAGGAGATCGCGGCCGTACGCGCCCTCGCCGAGGCCTTCCCCGGGCACCCGCTGCGGCTCGACCCCAACGGGGCCTGGTCCGTCGAGACCTCGCTGAAGGTGGCAGAGCAACTCGGCGACGTCCTGGAGTACCTGGAGGACCCCACGCTGGGCACGCCCGCGATGGCCGAGGTGGCCGCGGCCCTGAGAGGGGCGGCGCGAAGCACCCCGGGCAGGGGCGGCGGCGGGCACCGGGCGGGCATCCCGCTCGCCACCAACATGTGCGTGACGACGTTCGGGGAGATCGAGGAGGCGTTCACCAAGGACGCCGTTCAAGTGGTCCTCTCCGACCACCACTACTGGGGCGGGCTGCGCAACACCCAGCACCTCGCCGCGATCTGCGCCGCCTTCGGCGTCGAGGTGTCCATGCACTCCAACACCCACCTCGGCATCAGCCTCGCCGCGATGACCCAGGTGGCGTCCACCGTGCCGAACCTGCGACACGCCTGCGACTCCCACTACCCCTGGCAGCCGGAGGACGTCCTCACCGAGCGGCTCACCTTCACCGGCGGCCGCGTCGCCGTCTCCGACGCACCCGGCCTCGGCGTCGAACTCGACCGGGACGAACTGGCCCGGCTGCACCGGCGATGGGCCGAGGACGACGGCAGTATGCGCGAGCGGGACGACGCGGCGGCGATGCGGGTGGGCGAACCGGGGTGGCGGACACCGGTGATGCCCCGCTGGTAGCACCGCTCCCCGTGCGAGGGGCCGTGCGCGGAGGGCGATGTGGTGCACACTGGCCAGACCCGCACCACCCCAGGGAGCGCACCGTGACCCCGTCCCGCACGATCGCCGGAGAGGAACCCGAGCACCTCACGCAGGCAGCGCGCTGCCGGGCCCAGATCGACCCGCTCGCCGCCCTGCGCACACCGGGCGATCCGCCCTGGGACGTCTACCTCACGGGCACGGTCTTCCTCGACATCATCTTCACCGGCCTGGACTCGGCGCCCGTGCGCGGCACCGAGTCCTGGGCCCGGGGGATGGGCTCCAGCCCCGGCGGGGTCGCCAACATGGCCACCGCGCTCGCCCGCCTCGGCCTGAGGACGTCGCTCGCCGCGGCCTTCGGCGACGACCACTACGGCGAGTACTGCTGGGACGCGCTCGAACAGGGCGAGGGCATCGACCTCACGCCCTCGCGCACGGTGCCCGGCTGGCACTCGCCGGTGACCGTCTCCATGGCCTACGAGGGCGAGCGGACCATGGTGTCCCACGGCCACGAGCCGCCCCCGGAGGAGCCTGCGCCTGACTACCCGCCCCCCGCACGTGCCGCCGTCGCCTCCCTCACGCCGGGCCGGCGCGCCCCCTGGATCGCCCAGGCCGCCCGCGAGGGCACCCGGATCTTCGCGGACGTCGGCTGGGACGACACCGGTGCGTGGGATCTCACGGGGCTCGCCGATCTCGAACACTGCGAGGCGTTCCTGCCCAACGCCGAGGAGGCGATGCGGTACACGGGCGCGGCCTGCCCGCGGGCGGCGGCGCGTGCGCTGACCGAGCACGTGCCGGTGGCCGTCGTGACCCTCGGGCCGGAGGGCGCGTACGCGGTGGACCGGCGGACCGGGGAGACCGCGGAGGTGCCCGCGATCGCGGTGGAGGCGCTGGATCCGACCGGAGCGGGGGACGTCTTCGTGGCCGGGTTCGTGACCGGCACGCTGGCCGGCTGGCCGCTGGCCGACCGGCTCGCCTTTGCCGGGCTCACGGCGGCGCTGTCCGTGCAGGAGTTCGGTGGGTCGCTGTCGGCGCCGGGGTGGTCGGAGATCGGGGCGTGGTGGCGGAGGGTGCAGTCCCTTCCGGGGCAGGAGCAGGCGCCTGCGGCGCTTGGGCGGTACGCGTTCTTGGACCGGCTCGTTCCGGAGGAGCTGGACCGGCCGTGGCCGCTTCGGCGGGCCGTGCCGACCATCGGGTTCCGTCGGTCCGGGTGAGGTACCGGGGGGCTCCGCCCCATGGACCCCCGATTGCCCACCCGCCCAGCCGAACCTCCCGGCCGGGAACCGCCCCTCGGAAAAGGCCGGGAAGTGGCTCTCCGAAAAGGCCTACGGTCTTGTGAGCGCACCGTCGTACTCTGGAATCGCGAGGCCGCCCTCAGCCGTGCGGCCGTGACGAGGAGGAACCGCAGGCCTACAGCGCCGGCCCATGACTCAGACACCCACAGCTCACACCCCCGCGCAGGAGCAGGCGAGAGCGCAGTTGACCGTCCCCGCCCAGCACCCCATGGTGACCGTACTGGGTTCCGGCGACTCCCTTCTGCGCGTGATAGAGAAGGCCTTCCCGGCAGCCGACATCCATGTCCGGGGCAATGAGATCAGCGCGGTCGGCGACCCCAACGACGTCGCCCTCATTTCGCGCGTGTTCGACGAGATGATGCTGGTGCTCCGCACCGGGCAGCCGATGACGGAGGACGCAGTGGAACGCTCGATCGCCATGCTCAAGGCGAGCGAGAACGGGACGAGCGACGGCCCGGAGACCCCGGCCCAGGTACTGACGCAGAACATCCTGTCCTCGCGCGGCCGCACCATCCGCCCCAAGACGCTCAACCAGAAGCGGTACGTCGACGCCATCGACAAGCACACGATCGTCTTCGGCATCGGCCCCGCGGGTACCGGCAAGACCTACCTGGCCATGGCCAAGGCCGTGCAGGCCCTGCAGTCCAAGCAGGTCAACCGGATCATCCTGACCCGTCCCGCGGTCGAGGCCGGCGAGCGCCTCGGCTTCCTGCCGGGCACGCTCTACGAGAAGATCGACCCCTACCTGCGCCCGCTGTACGACGCGCTGCACGACATGCTCGACCCGGACTCGATCCCGCGGCTGATGGCGGCCGGGACGATCGAGGTCGCGCCGCTCGCGTACATGCGCGGCCGTACGCTCAACGACGCCTTCATCATCCTGGACGAGGCCCAGAACACCAGCCCCGAGCAGATGAAGATGTTCCTCACCCGCCTCGGCTTCGACTCGAAGATCGTGATCACCGGTGACGTGACGCAGGTCGACCTGCCGAACGGCACGAAGAGCGGTCTGCGGCAGGTGCAGGAGATCCTGGAGGGCGTCGAGGACGTCCACTTCTCCCGGTTGTCGTCCCAGGATGTCGTACGGCACAGGCTGGTGGGCCGTATCGTCGACGCGTACGAGCAGTACGACAGCGAGCACGGCACCGAGAACGGCACCCACAAGGGCGGCCGTGGCAGGTCCGGGCACAAGGGGAAGTAGAGACACGGCAGCACCATGTCGATCGACGTCAACAACGAGTCCGGCACCGAGGTCGACGAGCAGGCGATCCTCGACATCGCCCGCTACGCGCTCGCGCGGATGCGCATCCACCCGCTCTCCGAGCTCTCGGTGATCGTCGTGGACGCCGATGCCATGGAGCAGTTGCACATCCAGTGGATGGACCTGCCGGGTCCGACCGATGTCATGTCGTTCCCGATGGACGAGCTGCGGCCGCCCAGCAAGGACGACGACGAGCCGCCGCAGGGGCTGCTCGGCGACATCGTGCTGTGCCCGGAGGTCGCCACCAAGCAGGGAGCGGAAGCGCCCACGCAGCACTCCATGGACGAGGAGCTCCAGCTGCTCGCCGTCCACGGCGTGCTGCACCTGCTCGGGTACGACCACGAGGAGCCCGACGAGAAGGCCGAGATGTTCGGGCTCCAGGCCGCCATCGTCGACGGGTGGCGGGCCGAGCGGGGGCTGACCGGCCCGTCGCCGGCGCCGACCGTCTCGTAGGCGGGCCGGTCCCGCGATGAGTCCGCAGATCGTGGTCGGGGCGATCGCGCTGGTCGTCGTCGCCTGGCTCGCCGCCTGTGCGGAGGCGGGCCTGGCACGCGTCTCCAGCTTCCGCGCCGAGGAGGCCGTCAAGTCCGGCCGGCGCGGCAGCGCCAAACTGGCGCAGATCGCCGCCGACCCCACCCGTTACCTCAACGTCGCCCTGCTGGTCCGTGTCGCCTGCGAGATGGCGGCCGCGGCCCTGGTGACCTACGCCTGCCTGCAGGAGTTCGACGCCACCTGGCAGGCCCTGCTGGTCGCCATCGGCGTCATGGTCCTCGTGTCGTACGTGGCCGTCGGTGTCTCGCCGCGCACCATCGGCCGCCAGCACCCGCTGAACACCGCCACCGTGGCGGCGTACGTGCTGCTGCCACTGGCCCGGATCATGGGCCCCATCCCGTCGCTGCTGATCCTCATCGGCAACGCGCTCACACCCGGCAAGGGCTTCCGCCGCGGCCCGTTCGCCTCCGAGGCGGAGCTGCGCGCGATGGTCGACCTCGCCGAGAAGGAGTCGCTGATCGAGGACGAGGAGCGCCGCATGGTGCACTCGGTCTTCGAACTCGGCGACACCCTCGTACGCGAGGTCATGGTCCCGCGCACCGACCTGGTCGTCATCGAGCGGTACAAGACCATCCGCCAGGCCCTCACCCTCGCCCTGCGCTCCGGGTTCTCCCGCATCCCGGTCACCGGCGAGAGCGAGGACGACATCGTCGGTGTCGTCTATCTGAAGGACCTGGTCCGCAAGACGCACATCAGCCGCGAAGCGGAGAACGACCTGGTCTCCACGGCCATGCGCCCCGCCGTCTTCGTCCCCGACACCAAGAACGCCGGGGATCTGCTGCGCGAGATGCAGAAGGAGCGCAACCACGTCGCCGTCGTCATCGACGAGTACGGCGGCACCGCAGGCATCGTCACCATCGAGGACATCCTGGAGGAGATCGTCGGCGAGATCACCGACGAGTACGACCGGGAGCTCCCGCCGGTCGAGGACCTCGGTGACGACCGCTTCCGGGTGACGGCCCGTCTGGACATCACCGACCTCGGCGAGCTGTACGGCCTGGAGGAGTACGACGACGAGGACGTGGAGACGGTCGGCGGGCTGCTCGCCAAGGCGCTCGGCCGGGTTCCCATCGCGGGCGCGTCCGCCGAGGTCGAACTGCCGGACGAGCGCCGGTTGCAGCTCACGGCGGAGGCCGCGGCCGGCCGCCGGAACAAGATCGTGACGGTGCTGGTGGAGCCGGTGCCCGCGCCCCCGGCACAGGAGGAGACGCCCGAGTGACCCCGCAGGAACTGCGCGCCTTCTGCCTGTCCTTCAACGCGGCGGTGGAGGACTTCCCGTTCAACCCGGACACGTCCGTCTTCAAGGTCCGGGGCAAGCTGTTCGCCCTGACGCGGCTGGACGCGCAGCCCCTGACGGTCAACCTCAAGTGCGACCCGGAGGACGCGGTCCGGCTGCGCGGCGAGCACGAGGGACTGATCGTCCCCGGCTACCACATGAACAAGCGGCACTGGAACACCGTGACGGTCGACGGCGGCCTGTCGGACCGCATGGTCGAGGAGCTGATCGAGGACTCGTACGACCTCGTCGTCGCGGGCCTGCCGAAGGCGGAGCGACTGCGGCTGGACCGGCCGTAATTGCGTTGCCGGACCCCGCTGACCTCCTGAAACAATCCGGCGCATGACTGTTCGATATCCGCGTCCGCTGCGCCCCGGTGACCGTGTCGGTGTGACCTCTCCCTCCAGCGGGGTGGCCAAGGAACTCCAGGGGCGACTCGATGTCGCGATCCGGGAGATCGAGTCGCGGGGGTACGAGGTGGTCGTCGGCCGGTGCATGGACGGCTCGACGCACCTCAGCGCCCCGGCCGACGAGCGCGCTGCCGAACTGACCGGCATGCTGACCGACCCCACGATCCGGGCCGTGGTGCCGCCGTGGGGCGGGGAGACCGCGATCGACCTGCTGCCGCTGCTCGACTTCGAGCGGATCGGGCGGGCCGAGCCGACCTGGGTCGTCGGCTACTCGGACATGGCCACCGTGATCACCCCGCTGACCCTGCTCACCGGTGTCGCGACCGTCCACGGCAACAACCTCATGGACACCCCCTACCGGACCCCCGAGGGCCTGCTGTCCTGGCTGGACGTCGTGGCCGCGCCGCAGGGCGAGCCGTTCGCCCAGATCCCGCCCGGCCGGTACCGGTCCGGCGGCTGGGACGACTGGACCAAGGAGCCCGGCATCCGCGACCTCACCCTGGACGCCGAGGGCACCTGGACCCGTCTCGACGGGGACGGTGACGTGGACGTCGAGGGCCGGCTCATCGGCGGCTGCATCGAGACCCTCGTGAACCTCGCGGGTACGCCGTACCTCGACACCTCGCGCTTCGCCGGTGACGAGCCGCTGCTCGTCTACGTCGAGGCCGACGAGGACAACGCGTTCACCATCTGCCGCGGCCTGCACGGCATGCGCCTGGCCGGGTTCTTCGACCGCGCGGCCGCCGTCCTCGTGGGCCGCACCCACGCCCCTGCCGGCCGCAGCCTCACCCAGCACGAGGCCGTCCTCGACGCCCTCGGCCCGCTCGGCGTCCCGATCGTCGCCGACGTCGAATGCGGCCACGTGGCGCCCTTCCTTCCCCTGGTGAACGGCGCGCGCGGCCGTGTGGTGCACACGGCCCCGCGGCGCGAGAAGGTGAAAACCCAGGACAGAACACAGCAGATAGGAAGAGGGGCGGGTAGTGGGAGAATTTGCCGGATAGTGT
>NZ_JBFAET010000058.1:0-47328 GCF_040642095.1 Streptomyces sp. NPDC020362 | reverse complement strand
GCGCGGGCCGTGATCAGGGCGTCCACGGGGGTGGCGCCGTGAGCGCGCGCCTGCGTGGCATCGCCGCGGAGACGGAGCGGATCGTGGCAGCCGGCGGGTACCGCGCGCCGGACGGCCGTGAGGTGTCCCTGGCGGCGGCGATCGAGGCCGCCCGGGCCGGCACACGGATGTACGGACCCGAGCCCGTGCCGGTGTCCACGGACCCGGACGAGGAGCCGTTCTTCGAGGTCACGGGCGAGAGCAGCCTGGAGGCCGCCCGCCGGCTGGCCGACGCCCCGGTCGCCGTCCTGAACTTCGCCTCGGCCCGAAACCCGGGCGGCGGCTATCTGAACGGCGCCCAGGCCCAGGAAGAGGCCCTGTGCCGCGCCTCCGCGCTGTACACCTGCCTGCTCCGGGCCCGTGCCTTCTACGACCACCACCGGGCCCACCGCGACCCGTTCTACACGGACCGGGTGATCCACAGCCCTGCCGTCCCGGTCTTCCGCGACGACCGGGGCCGGCTGCTGCCCGACCCGTACGGCGTGGGGTTCCTGACGGCGGCGGCGCCCAACGCGGGCGTCGTACGGCGTACGGCGCCGGAGCGCACCGGCGACCTGCCCGCCGCGCTGGCGGCACGGGCCGAGCGGGTCCTGGAGACCGCCGCCGCCCACGGCTACCGACGGCTGGTGCTCGGCGCCTGGGGCTGCGGCGTCTTCCAGAACGACCCGGCCCAGGTCGCGGGCGCCTTCCGGGCGCTCCTGGGGCCCGGCGGCCGATTCGAGCGGACGTTCGCACACGTGGTGTTCGGGATCCTGGACCGTACGCCCGGAGCGACGGTCCGGGAGGCCTTCGCGCGGGCGTTCGCGCAGGACGCACCGGTCGGCGCGTGACCTCCGCTCACTGCGCGGTGCCCGTCAGGTCCAGCCGTAGCGCTCGTGGAGCCGCTGCCTGACCAGGTTGAACCGCATCCGGTCCAGCGCGCACGCCTCCCGGCGCATGCCCTCCTCGTGCAGCCGCAGCACGCGGTCCACGTCCACCCACGAGTCACGGCCCGACCGGTCCCAGGGGCCGCTGCCGATCGCCACCCACTCCCGGTCGTCGTCGTGCCGCTTGCTGGACAGCTGGACGGCGAGGAAGGTGCCCGCGGCCTCCCGGGCGACGACCAGCACCGGGCGGTCCTTGCCCCGGCCGTCGTTCTCCTCGAACGGCACCCAGGTCCACACGATCTCGCCGGGGTCGGGGTCGCCGTCGTGGGCGGGGGAGTACTCGGTACGCACCCGGCCGACCTCGCGCGGGTCGGCCTCGGTGGTGGCGTGCGGGCCCTGACGGCCCGGGACGTTCTCGTCGGTGTACGTGCTCACGCAGGCACCCTAGTGGTCCGGCCGCGTGGGGCAACGGGCGCCCGTAGACTCGCGGTTCGGGGTACTGGTGGGCAGAAAACACATACGGGGGGAATCCGGGACATGCCCACGCCTGATCAGATGTGGGACGAAGCCGACCTGCCCACGCGTCGGCTCGCCGGTCTGGCGCTCAATCCGTCCGCATCGGAGGAGGTCCTGCTGCGGCTGCTCGCCGACGCGCCCCTGGCCGTACGGATGGTGCTGTGCCGGGACCGGGACCTGCCCGAGGCCGTCGTGGACGCCGTGGTCGAGCATCCCGACCGGCGTACGCGCGGCTTCTTCGCCGAGAACCCCCATGTCGATCCGGCCCAGCGGGGACGGCTGGTGGACGACCCGGACTGGATCGTCCGCTCCTGCCTCGTCGAGGGGCCCCGCATACGTTTTCCCCACCGGCCGAAGCCGCTGCCCGACGACGTCGTCGTCCGGATGATCTGCACGTACAACGGCGAGGAACCGCTGGGTTCGCACTACTTCTACCAGCAGATGTCCTCGGAACTGATCCGGTCCATGCCCACGCACCCGCTCCCGGAGGTCCGCCTGTGGGGCGTCGGCAGCTGGGACCGGCTGACCCCCGGCGTCAGGGCCGCGCTCCTGGCGGACCCCGACGACAGAGTGCGGGAGCGGGTGCGGCAGCACCTGCAGTACGAGAACCCGGCCTGGGTGGAGAGCGTGCTGCCCGACCGTCCGAGCCACGGCCGTACCCACGCCCTGCTCCACCAGGCCCTCAGCAGAGCCGTCGTGGACAGCGTGCTCACGGCTCCGGCGGGCGAGGACGACAAGTCGATGATCGCCCGGAACTCCTCTCTCCCGCCGGACGTGGTCGTCCTGCTGGCCGCCGACCCGGACCCCCGGGTACGGGAGGAGATCGCGCGCCGCGCGGACCTCGGTGCCGCCGAACGTCACGCCCTCGTCGCCGATCCGCACCCGCAGGTGCGCAGAGCGGTGGCGTACCACGCCGACCTCGGGCCCGCCGAGCGCGACGCGCTCGCGACGGACACCGACCCGCAGGTGCGGCTGGCCGTGTCCGTCCACCCCGCGCTGACCGAGCAGGAGCGGGCGCGGATCGACTACGAGGTCCCCATGGACTGCCGGTTCGGGTTCCGTTTCGTCTCCGTGCTGCCCGTGCCCCGGGACCCCCAAGCCGTCCGCCGCAAGGTGCTCTCCAGCCATCCGATGCTGCGCCGGGAGGCCGCCGAGGACCGCGAGCTGCCGGCGGAGCTCGTGGCCCGCCTGGCCGAGGACGACGATCCTGGCGTACGGGTGCTGCTCGCCCAGAACTACCCGGACGCCCCGGCGGCACTCCTGCTGCGCAGTTTCCTCGAGTACACCGGTCCCGAACGCGAGAACCTGATCACCCGTCCGAACTTCCCGCACGCCGGTCTTGCCGCCCTCGCCGACCACGAGGACCCGCAGGTCCGCGCGCTGGTCGCCCGCGACCCGGACACCGCGCCGACCACCGTGGAGCGGCTCACCCGGGACCCGGACCCGGACGTACGGGCCGCGCTGGCACGCCATCCGAACCTTCCGCGGCCCCGGCTCGCGGAACTCCTCGACGACGAGGAACTGGCCCATGCCGCCGCCGCGAACCCGGCGTTGGACGCGGCCACGACCGACCGGCTGCTGGCGACGGCCGGCCGGGATCGCGGCGAGGCCCCGGCCCTGTCGCCTAGTCCTCCGGCTCCACCGGCACCTTCTGCGGCGCAGGCGGCACGGCCCCGTTGAGGGACGGTGAAGTGCCGCTGCCCGCCTGCCCGTTCTGGTTCATGGACGCGAGCAGCTGGCGGGCGAGGCCGAGGCCGGTGCCGCCCATGGTGAGCGCCTTGGCGAACAACTCGGCCATGCCGTCGGCGCCGTTGAGCAGCACCATGTTGTCCACGTTCCCGAAGGCGGACGCGCCTGCCTGGACGATCTCCGGCCAGTTCTCGGCGAGTTGCTGGGCGACGACCGCCTCCTGGTTCTCGGCGAGGGCGGCGGCGCGGGCCTTGATGGCCTCCGCCTCCGCGAGACCCTTGGCCTTGGTCGCCTCGGCCTCCGCCAGACCCCTGGCCTGCGCGGCGGCGGCCTCGGCCTCACCGGTGGCCCGGGTCGCCGCGGCCGTTGCCGAACCCCGGGTCTTGGTGGCCTCCGCCTCGGCGCCCGCGGCGGTCTTGACCCGGGTCGCCTCGGCCGCGGCCGCGAGCTCCGTCTCCTTGGCATTGGCCTCGGCCGCCGAGATCCGTGCGTCGCGCTCGGCCTCGGCCAGCGTCCGCTTCTCGTAGGCCTTGGCGTCGGCCGGCTTGCGGACGTCCGCCTGGAGCTGCTGCTCCCTGCGGTGCGCCTCCAGTTCCGCGACCCGCGTCTCCTGGACGACGACCTCCTGCCGGGCGGCCGCATCGGCGAGCGGACCGGCCTGCCGGGCCTTCGCCCCCGCCTTGTCCCGCTCGGCCTGGTAGCCGGCCTGCAGGATCTCGCTGTCCCGGGTGGCCTCCGCCATCCGGGCGTACGACTGCTGCTCGGCCTCGGTGGCGAGACGGTTCGCCTCCGCCTGCGCGATGCGCGCGTCCCGCTGCACGGCCGCCGCGTGCGGCATCGCCAGGTTCTGGATGTACCCGGTCGGGTCCTCGATCTCGTGGATCTGCAGCGAGTCGACGATCAGGCCGAGCTTCTCCATCTCCGCACCGCAGGCCGCCCGGGTCTGCCCCGTCAGTTTCTCCCGGTCGCGGATCATGTCCTCGACCGTCAGCCCGCCCACGATGGACCGCAGATGACCGGCGAAGACGTTGTGCACCCGCTCCGACATCATCCGCTGCTGGTCCAGGAACCGGCGGGCCGCGTTGGCGACCGAAACGAAGTCGTCGCCCACCTTGAAGATGACCACGCCCCGCACCTTCAGCGGAATGCCCTGATGGGTCACGCAGTCCACCTGCAGCTCGGTCTCGTTAAGGTCGAGGGAGAGCTTGCGCACCGCCTGCACACCGGGCAGCACCAGCGTGCCGCGCCCGGTGACGATGCGGAATCCCATGCCCTCCTCAAGGCCCTCGGTGCGGTGCTTGGACCCGGAGATGATGAGCGCCTCGTTCGGCTCGGCGACCCGCCACATCAACTTGAACAGACCGATCAGAACAAGGGCGGCAACGACGGCCGCCCCCGCAACGACGCCGATGATCATCGGCATTCGCCCCCTTTGCATGGTGCCCGTTCGGCACCGAACGAAGGGAGTGTGCGCCTCGCGCGACGCCCCGAGAAGGCGCTGACGAATCCTTGTTGCAATCTTGACGCATACCCCCCTCACCTGGGGTGGAGCATGCTCAACTGTCGTAGGCCGTGGTGACGTAGACCGTCCTCGGCGGGAGGTACTCCACCACCATCACGATCGTGCCGGGCTCGATGCGGGCCGTGCCGTCGGCCGCGTAGGCGAGGAAGTGCTCCGCACCGCCGCGCACCCTGACGATCACCTCGCCGACCAGGCCCGGCCCGATCGTCCCCGTCACCCGTCCCATGAGTCCGACCATCGACGCATCGCCCATGGTCACAGGGTACGGCGGAACGCGTTCACGCCGCCCTGGAATCCGCGTCCGGCTTCCGGGGCGGCCACAGTTCGTGCCAGTGCAGCTGCGCCTCCAACTGGGCGGCGAGGGAGACCAGCAGGGGCTCGCTGTTCGCCGGGCCCAGCAGCTGGGCGCCCACCGGGAGGCCGTCGCCGACGAAGCCCGCGGGCACGTTCACCCCGGGCCAGCCGAGGACGTTCCACGGCCAGGCGTACGGGCAGGCGGCGATCATGGCGCGGTCGGTGGCGAGGCCGCCGAGCCGGTTCAGGGCACCGATCGCGAGCGGGGGAGCGGCCGTCGTGGGGGCGAGGATCACGTCGTAGGAACCGAAGAACGCGCCGATCCGCCGGTGCAGAACCGCCTCGGCCCGCCGGGCCACCCGCAGCGGGGCCCCGCCCAGCAGCCGGCCGAGCCGGGCGGCGTCCCGGGTACGCGGGTCGAGCAGCGCGGGGTCGGGGGCCTCGCGGACCCGGTCGGCGATACCGGCGGTGGCACGTGGCACGAAGGTCAGCCCGATCTGGCCGTAGGGCGGGTCTGCCTCCTCGACGCTGTGGCCCGACGCGGCCAGTTTCTCGGCGAGTTCGAGGATGCGGGCCCGGATCTCCGGGCGCAGGCGGGCGGGTACGGCCGTGAACGGCGGCTTCAGCGAGAGCGCGATGCGCAGCCGGCCCGGATCGCGGCCGACCGCGTCCGACACCGTCAGAGCCGGAGGCCGGTGCGGGTCCCGGTCGTGGTTGCCGCTCGCCGCGTCCAGCAGCAGGGCCGCGTCGGCGACCGTACGGGCCAGCGTGCCGTTGACCGTGATGCCGTGGAAGGACTCGCCGTGCGGCCAGGTAGAGATGCGTCCGCGCTGCGGTTTGATGCCGATCAGGTGGGTCCAGGAGGCCGGGATCCGCACCGAGCCGGCGCCGTCCGAGCCGAGCGCGGCGGGCACCAGACCGGCGGCCACCGCCGCGGCCGAGCCCCCGGAGGAGCCGCCGGGGGTGTGGCCCGTGTGCCACGGGTTGCGCGTCTCCCCGAACGCCGGACCCTCCGTGAACGGCCACTGCCCCAGCTCGCAGGTGTTCGTCTTCCCCACGATCACCGCTCCGGCCGCGCGCAGCCGCCGTACCGCCTCGCCGTCCGTCGCGACCGGCGGGAAGTCGCCGGGACAGCCGAACGCGGTCGGCTCGCCCGCCACGTCCATGTCGTCCTTCACCGCGACCGGCACCCCGAGCAGCGGGCGCCGGGATCCGGCGGCCAACTCCCGGTCGGCGGCATCCGCTTCGGCGAGCGCGGCCTCGGCGCGTACGAGCCGGAAGGCGTTCAGGGTCGGCTGGGTGGCCTCGATACGGGCCAGCGCCTGTTCCACCAGCGCGCGCGAGGTCACCTCCCCGTCGGCGAGCGCGCGGACGGACTCCACAAGGCCTGCGGCACGGTCGGGCGTCATGGCGGGGCACCTCCGGGGGCTCGGGGCACGATGTCTACTGAACGGTAACGTCACATGGGGTACGCGCGTACAGCTTTCGCACAGGCTTTTGGTCCGACCGGAGGTATGCGGCTGGTGGGCGCGTGGATCGCCTCGGACGATGGTGCTCGGATCGCTATGCGGCGTCAGGAGGTGATCGTGTGACGAGTTCTCCCGAGGGCGGCTCCGGCGCGACCGTGCTGGAGCGGCGGGGGCTGCCGAAATCCAAATGGGTACGGGCGGAAATGGCAGGGGTCCTGCTGGTCCTGGTCCTGACGGCAGTGCCGGTGGGCTGGTGCGGCCGCCGGGACTTCAACGAGGCTCTGACTTTCACGGGTCGTATGACCGGAGCAGCCCTCATGGTGGTGGCCCTCATCATGTTCTTGGGTGTTGCCGCGGTCGTGGACTACTGGGTCCGGGGGCCGACTTCCAACCTCGGAGTGGTCGCTCTGATCAGTGCCGGAGTGGCGTTGCTGACGAACGCCCTGCTCCTGGTTCAGACATGGAGCGATGGTGAAAAGGTCCGCTACCCGGTGCTGTTCGGTGTGCTCACGGTGGGTTCGGTATTGGCTGTTGTCGTGGTGTGGCGGACCTTGGACGAGATTCCCGCCCCGAAGCGGGTCGCTGCGGCGCTGATCGTCTCCACGGTTCTGGGGGTCGGCAATTTCAGCTACCAGAACCTCTATCAACCGTACCGTCGCGGGGCCAAACCCCTTGTGTATCTGACGGTGGGCAAGGCGGTGCTGAGCAAGGACCGCAAGGCGTTCGCCGTTCCGGTCGACATCAAGCTTGAGAACCACAGTGATGTGGGTTTCTACGTGCTCGGCACCGAGTTCCACGCCATGGGGGAACAGGCGCCGCTGAGCGGGAGGGACCGGCTCCACACGCAGTGGCGTGCCGATGCCGAACACTGGAGCAAATACCGGGAGAAGCTCCCGCTCTCCCGCAGAGAGGCCTACCAGCCCGGCCAGCTGGTGGCGGCGCAACCATGGATTGCCCCCGGGAACTGGATCGAGGCAAACGACGAGTCCATCGCTCGAACGGTCATTCAGCTCCCCATTGACACGCCGTATGACCATTTGGCGTTCTACGCCACCGCGAGTCTTGCACGCAAAGATCGACTCGGCCTGGGGAGATCCGATCCCATCGGATATTCCTGGCGCGGCGCCAAGCTTCCTCAATGGGTGAAGGATTTGGGGAAAGGTGACGACTCCATTGTCTACCGTTCCGACGTGCGAGAGAACAATGCAATCGACAGCTATACGAGAAAGGCTCGCTGTGTCACCGTCTATTGGCGCTTTGGTGTACATGGCGTGGAAGTCTCGGAGTCCATCACGCGAAGGGGCGAGGCGAATCGCGTGACCACGGAAAGTGAAGACCGCGATGCGCGGGGCCGATACGGTCTCGTCGACGTACTGGCGGGCCCGATCGAACAGACGCTGTGGGGCATCAAGAGCCAGCGCTGACCAGCCCCTCCAGCCACATCACCAGGGCCAGAGAGCTGTTCATGCGGTCCCACGAGTATGAGTCCCCCATGCCCAGCTGAGCCTCCCTCACGGCCCGGCACAACGTCTCGACGTCGAACATCTCCTCGACCAGTGGATGACTCGCTGAGCGGCACAGGCCGATGAGTTCGTCGCCGTGGGTGTGCAGGCCGCGGGCGTACAGCTGGTTGAAGGGGACCTTGACCGCCCGGCTGCGGATCCCGGACGGGAGCAGATCTGCCATGGCCTCGCGCAGAACCGACTTCGGACGGCCGGGAGAGAACGTGGCTTCCGAGGGTAGACGGCGCATCGTGGTGATGACCTCGGGGTCGAGGAAAGGGTGCGAGAGGAAGAATCCGTCCTCCCGTGCGCGGTACCAGGACAGCAGGTCGGGAGCGGCCAGGTAGTTGGCTGCGTCGTAGAGGGACTGTTCCGGCGCGCGCCCGAACACGAAGCGGCTCTCGGCGATGCTGGCCTCACGGTAGCCGTGCGCCCGCGCGAATCCGGGTCGCAGCCAGCGGGGACGGCCGAAGGTGCCGAGACCGCCGAGCACCGTTCCGGGCCGAGTGAGCGCCGTGACCCGTTCGGCCGTCAGCGGAAGAGCCGGCTTCATCACGTAGTCGCAGACGATGTCGCGCAAGCCCCGCTCGCTGCCGTCGGCCCAGGCGCGTGCCTGCTTGGTCATGTGCCTCAGCCGTCCCGTGCGGGCCAGCCGGTGCAGGTGAAGCGGGTTGGCGTCCGCGATGGGATCTGCCCCGCAACCGGTGATGAGGGTGTCGCAGCCCAGGTCCGCCGCAGCGGCATGGAGCCTGGTCCAGAACGGGGCGCGGAAGGCGTGGGCGTGCGGTTCGTCGGCGTCTCCCGCATGGTGGCGGAAGTCGTCGAAGTCGGCCACGTCGCCGGCATCGACGATCACCGGGCGGGCCGCGGGTGCGTGCCGGCGGATCGCCTCCATCGCCTCGTCGAGGTACGGCCGTTCCCCGGCCAGCTCCCCGCTGCCGAAGCGTCCGGAGAGCAGGACGAGGTCTCTGCCGTCAGAGCGGCCGTGTGCCGTGGCCGGCATCTGTGCTGCGAGCAACGCGACGCTGGTGGAGTCGACACCGCCGGAGACGTGGCATGCCGTCATCGTGCCCATGCGGCGACCGACGGCGTTCTCCAGTGCGCGGCGCAGGTCTTTCGCCGCCGTGCCGGGGCGGGTTCCGTCCGCCGACGGCGGCAAGGGGCCGCGGGCGTCGGACATGTCTCGCGACACACGCCCGCGCAACTGCCCGGTGAGGGAGAGCTCCACCACCTCGCCGCCGAGGATCCGGTGCACCCCGGCGTACGGGGTGAGTTCCGAGTGCGGTTGTGCCATGTTCCCGGTCAGGTACCGGCAGAAGTAGCGGCGTTCCAGCTCCGCGCCGCCGCCGAGACTGCGTGCCGATGTGCTCACCGCGCTCACCCGGCCCCCGGACGCCCTGAAGAACAGGGGGATGCGCGCGTGCGCGTCCCTCATCAGCAGGATGCGGTCGCGGCACACGAGGACGGCCGCGTAGTCGCCGTTCGGCAGGCGTCGTGCGGCTCCCGGTCGGCCGAAGGCGTCGAGGAGGCCGTGCGCGCCCGCCACACGGTCACTGACCGAGCCGACCCAGCCGACGACCGCTGCGGTGCCGGCCGGCGAGGCGACCGTCGTGACGAGTCCCCGGCCGGCCATGTCCTCCGCCGCCCGCAGCCTCGGCGCGCCCCCGGCCCACTCGAGGCGGACCGCTTCCACGTCAGCGTCCTCCGCGGTCGATGGAGAGAACCGGGGTGAACGCGTGCCCTCGCGGCTCGGCGTCGGGGATGCTCAGCCCCGCCGCCGACGTCCAGGCGTGCAGGGCGAACGGGTGCTCGCGCACGCCGACGTGCAGCGTGGCCTGCAGGCCGCACCGCCGCAGCAGGACGAAGGCCGTCACAGCTTCGGCCTTGCAGTCGTCGTTGACGAACCAGCTGCTGCCGCTGTGCGATTGCACTGCTCGTTTCAGCCGTGCGACGTCCTCGGTGTCGGGGGAATCCGCACGGGTGTAGTCCGGAGCCGCCAAGGAGAGGAGTCGAAGGACGCGCCCGAAGCCGAGGGTCCGGATCAGCAGGTGGACTCCGCGCAGCCAGAGCCCGACCTCGGCGTTCGTGTACACCTTCCGGCGGGGCGTTGCACATCCGGCATGGACGAGGGCGCTGACGAGTTCGGCGCGTTCTTCGGCGTCTCCGTCGGCGAACTTCTGGATGTCCGACGTCGTCATGCCGAGAAATCGGGTTCGCTTCCAGTCCGCGATCATCGCTCCGCCGGACATCCTGACGACACGGCAGTGCGGTGACAGGATCCGCCTCATGACCACCAGGGCCTCGGTGTCCTCTGCCACCGCGCATCCTCCAAGATCGGCCTGCCGCGGCACACCGCGGCAGGTCCCATGCGATCCGCGGCGGGGTCAGGACTGGTAGCCGTGGCCGTCGTACATGCCGCCGCTGAAGCCCCGAATCAGGCGGCCGTTGCCGAGAAGGACGAGCCGCCGCGGACTGCGACGCCGCAGTAGTCGGAGAAACATCGCCTACCTCCAGGATCAGGAAGGGGCGGTCAGATCCAGGCTACTCTGCCCCGAATGCCCTGCAACCGGACCTCGGGTCGGCCGTGCAGGGCAGTGCGCAGGGACAGCGGTCCGCAGCCGGCAGGCAACCGGTGCGCGGCCCGGCCCCTCCTACCTGTCGAGCGATCCGTACCGGGACACGTGCCCCCTCCCGTGCCGTGCCCTGCCCGCCCCCGCGCCGACAGGAGCCCTCGTTTGGACCGCACCGAGCCCCCGTTGGGCCGCACCGAGCCCTCGTCCTCCGCCGGGCTGTCCCGGCGCCGGTTCATGGTGTATTCGGTCGCCGCGACCACCCTGACGGTCGCCGCACCCCTCGCCTGCACCTCCTCACCCGCACAGGGCGCCGAGCCGGCCGCCCGCACCGGCTCCGACGTCCTGGTCACCGGCACCGACGAGGAGATGCTGGTCCTGGAGGTCACGGCGGCCAACCAGGTCGTCGTCCGGCTGCCCCGGGCCGAGGTCGGCCAGGGCATCACCACCGCGGTCGCCATGATGGTCGCCGAGGAGCTGGACGCCCGCCTCGCCGACGTGCGCATCCCGCTCGCCGACGCGCGCAGCAAGGGCAACCAGTACACCGGCGGGTCGAGTTCGGTCAGCTCGCTCTACGACCCGGCCCGGCAGCTCGCCGCCACGGCCCGAGCCAGGCTGGTGACCGCAGCCGCCCGCCAATGGCGGCTGCCCGCCTGGTCGTTGCGCACCCGCGACACCATGGTCGTCGCTCCCGACGGGCGCACGGCCACCTTCGGCTCGCTGACCGGACATGCGGCCCGCATCCGCCGCACCGCCGTCCCGGACCGGCCCAAGCCGGCCTCCCGGCACCGGGTGATCGGACGGCCGACGACCAGGATCGACGCCCGGGACATCGTCACCGGGCGGGCGAAGTACGCCGGGGACCTGGCGGTGGCCGGGGCGAAGCCCACGGTGGTGGCCCGACCGCCGACGATCCGGGGCAGGCTGGTCTCGGTCGACGACCGGGCCGCGCGCGCCCTGCCGGGCGTCCATGCGGTCGTCCGGGTGCCCGGCGGGGTGGCCGTCGTGGCGGACACCTTCCACCAGGCCTTCCGTGCCCGGGATGCGTTGCGCCTGACCTGGGCGCCGGGACCGCTCGCCGCCCTGTCGGACGCGCAGATCCGTGCTCGGCTCAAGGCCGCCGTGCCCCGGCTCGGCACCCCGCCCCACGGATCCACCCCGGTGTCGGGCGAGTTCGCGTTCGCCTTCGTCAGCCATGCCCCGATGGAGGTGCTCACCGCGGTGGCCGACGTCCGCGCCGACCGTGCGGAGCTGTGGTTCTCCTCCCAGACCCCCATGGACGCGCGGGACGCGGTCGCCGCGGCGGTCGGTCTGCGCGCGGCGGCGGTCCGGGTCCATGTCGTGCGCGGCGGGGGCTCGTTCGGCCGGCGTCTGAACTACGACGCGGCGATCGAGGCGGCGCTGGTCTCCAAGGCGGCCCGCCGCCCGGTGAAGCTGATGTGGAGCCGCAGCGACGACATCCGTCACGGCCGGATGCGCCCGGCGAGCCACCACCGGGTCCGGGCCAGTGTGGCCGGGGGCCGGGTGGTCGCCTTCGAACAGGTGACGGCCTCGGTGGCGGAGTCGTACGACGGCACGGGCCCGTCGGCGCAGGGCGGGGTGCGGACCCGGTCCGGCCCCCTGCCCAGTGACTCGGGCCTGTACAACTTCGGCCGGGTGTCCGGCGGTTCGGGCGGTATCGGCCTGGCCCTGCCGCTCGGCGCCTGGCGGTCGGTGGACTCCGGGACGGTGCGGACGGCCGAGGAGATCGTCGTGGACGAGATCGCCCGCAGCCTTCGCCGGGACCCGGTCGCCTTCCGCCGCACGACCCTGCGGAACAAGAGGGTCCGGGCCGTCCTCGACAAGGTCGCGGCCGCGGGCCACTGGGGGCGGTCCATGTCCGAGGGCACTGCCCAGGGGGTCGCCGTGCACGAGGAGTACGGCTCCTGCGTGGCCTGCCTGGCCGAGATCGACACCAGGGACCCGAAGAGCCCGCGGGTGACCAAGGTGGTGATGGCGGCCGACGTGGGTGTCGCCGTCAACCCCCGTGGCCTGGAGGCCCAGTTGATGGGCACCGCGATCGACGGGATCTCCGTCGTTGTGCAGGCGGGCCTGCACATCGACCGGGGCGCCGTCCGCGAGGGCAGCTATGCCGACTTCCGCTACGCCCGCCAGCGCCACGCCCCGCTCGTCTTCGAGGCCCACATCCTGCCCTCGGCCGAGGAGCCGGGCGGCGCCGGCGAACTGGGTGTGCCCGCGGCATCCGCAGCGGTCGCCAACGCCTACGCCCGCGCGACGGGCACCGTCCCCCGCTCCTTCCCGCTCACCTTCTGAACCCCCGACCCGAAGGCAGCCATGCGCTCGTACTCCTTCACCCTCAACGGCGAACCGGTGACCGTGGAGGCCCCCGCCGACATGCCCCTGCTGTGGGTCCTGCGCGACCTGCTCGGTGTCACCGGCCCCAAGTACGGCTGTGGCGTGGGCGTCTGCCGTGCCTGCACCAGTCATCTCGACGGCGCCGAGATCCAGCCCTGCACGGTCCCGGTCGCCGACTGCGCGAACCGCACGGTCACCACCATCGAGGGACTCGCCGACGGCGACACCCTCCACCCCGTCCAACAGGCCTGGCTGGACTGCGACGTGGCCCAGTGCGGCTTCTGCCAGCCGGGCCAGATCATGGCGGCGGCGGCTCTCCTGGAACGCACTCCCCGCCCGACGGACGCCGACATCGACACCATCGAGAACATCTGCCGCTGCGGCACCTACGCCCGCATCCGGGAGGCGATCAAGAAGGCGGCGGAGCACGGAGGGTGACCCTGGGTGTGGCGGTGCACGGGGGCTGACCGTCACCGGGCCGGCAGCCGTCGCGGCCGGCCAAGGCGCCCCGCGCATGCCCCGGACTCTGCGAGTGCTGCACGGCATGGGTCCGGTGACGCGCGTCCGGGACGGAGGGGCCGCCTGGTACGACCGTGGGCACCGCGGACTCGGCGTGCCCTGTCCGCCGCTCGTCGAGCGCTTCGAGTGCCTGGAGGAGACGCTGCGCTGCGGCACAAGCTCGACTGCTGCGCGGCGGTGGAACGGGACTACGACACGATCCGCAAGACCTTCGTGTACACGGGCGAGCACGCGACCGCGGGCGACCTCGACGCCTTCCTGCGGGACATCGAGGGCTGCGCCGGGCTGGGCATCGACACGGTCGTCCTCGCCCCGCGGCCCGGCGCGGTCCACGGGTGGACCGAGCGGTTCGCGGCCCCGGCGGTGGAGCGGCTGACCGGCCCCTTTCGTTCCGCCCGGCCGAGCGGAACGAAAGGGGCCGGAGCATACTCCGGCCTCTTCCTGGTGCGTACGGCTCAGGCGGCCGCGGTCACGCCCACGTTGCCGTGCAGACGGGCGACGACCTCGGTCAGCTGTGCGGCGACCTCGGCGTCGTCGACCGGGTGGGTCTCGGCGAAGCGGGTCACGGAGCCGGGGATGGACAGCTTGATGTCCTCGATCACCTTGCCGCCGGCGATGCCCACGGCCTTGCGGGTGTCGTCCTGCGCCCACACGCCGCCGTACTGGCCGAAGGCGGTACCGATCACGGCGACGGGCTTGCCGCCGAAGGCGCCGGCGCCGTAGGGGCGCGACAGCCAGTCGATGGCGTTCTTCAGGACGGCGGGGATGGTGCCGTTGTACTCGGGCGAGAAGAACAGGAAGGCGTCGGCACCCCGGGCGGCCTCACGCAGCTGGACGGCCGCGGCCGGGACGCTGCCCTCGACGTCGATGTCCTCGTTGTAGAAGGGGACCTCCGCCAGACCCTCGAAGAGCACGACCTCGGCGCCCTCGGGCGCGAGCTTCACGGCCGCCTCGGCGAGCTGGCGGTTGTGCGAACCGGCGCGAAGGCTGCCGACGAGCGCAAGGATGCGAACAGACATGGCGGTACTCCAAGGGGCTGAAACATTGCTGTCACGATCCGGACCGGGGTCCGCTTGGATTTCTACCAGGCTAACCGGACCGCGGTCCAGTTTTCTTCCCGATGCTTTACGCTGTCGTCATGTCCAGCGCCCTGCCACCCTTCCCGAAGCCTCAGGAATCCGTCGACACGTCCCAGTTGCTGCAGGTCGAGCAGGGTCCCGACGAGCCGTGCCTGCGCGCCGACGCGGCCCGCAACCGGGCTCGCCTGCTGGAGGCCGCCGCCCGGCTGATCGCCGAGCACGGAGTGGCCGGGGTGACCATGGAGGCCGTGGCCGCGGCGGCCCAGGTGGGCAAGGGGACGGTGTTCCGCCGCTTCGGCGACCGCACCGGGCTGCTGATGGCCCTGCTCGACCACTCGGCGCGGCAGCTGCAGGCCGACTTCCTCGGCGGGCCGCCGCCGCTGGGGCCCGGGGCGCCGCCCCTGGAGCGGCTGTGCGCGTTCGGTGTGGCGGTGCTCTACCGCTCGGCCGAGCAGCTGGACCTGCAACTGGCAGCCCAGTCGGAGCCGAACCGGCGCTTCTCCCACCCCTCCGTCCAGGCACTGCGCACGCATGTCGCGATGCTCCTGCGGCAGATCGTGCCCACGGCCGACTGTGAACTCCTCTCCCAGACGCTGATGGCGTATCTCGACCCCGCGCTGATCAACCATCTGGCCCGGCAGTGCGGGATGCCCATGCAGCGGCTGGAGGCCGGCTGGATCGACCTGGTCACCCGGGTGACGGGCACCGGGCCGCCGGTGAGGGGCACCGAGCCGCCCAGGTGACGGGCACCGGGCCGACAGGTGTGAGTGTGCGGGACAGTGCGTCGTCGGCCTCTTTGCAGGAACGGCCGCCGGGCCCGTTCAGCCCTCGCCGCCGGTGAACATGTCGACCAGTCCCTGCGGGGCGTCGGCCCGAAACAGCATCGCGCCGTTGTGCGCGGACTCCGCCGCGGACGTCTCGCTGCGCGGGAACAGCTTCTCCTCGTAGGCGGCCAGTGCGGCCTCGGTGTCCCCGGGGTGCGCGGCCAGCGCGAGGCCCAGTTCGGCACCGTCGAGCAGTGCGAGGTTGGCGCCCTCGCCCGCGAACGGCGACATCAGGTGCGCGGCGTCGCCGAGCAGGGTGACCCCGGGGACCCGGTCCCAGCAGTGCCCGACCGGCAGGGCATGGATCCGGCGCGGCACCAGAGCCCCGTCCGCGTCCGTGACCAGCGCCTTCAGATTCTCGTCCCAGCCGTCGAACTCCTTCAGCAGCGCCGTCCTGGCCGCCTCGGTGTCGGCGAAGTCGATGCCGTCCAGCCACTCCTCCGGCACCTCGACGGCGGCGTAGACGTGCAGGCTGCCGTCGCTCTCGCGGTGCCCGAGGAATCCCCGGCCCGCACCCAGTGCGAACAGCATCCCGTCGCCCACCACCCGGGCGGCGTCAGGGTGGCGCCGGTCGGCGTCCAGCAGATCCGCCTCGACGAACGAGATGCCGGTGTAGGCCGGCTCGGCGCAGGAGAGCAGGGGGCGGACGCGCGACCAGGCGCCGTCCGCGCCGACCAGCAGGCCGGCGGTGAAGGCGCTGCCGTCCGCGAGCGTCACCTCGTGCCGTCCGTCGCCGAGCGGACGTGCGCCGCTCACCTTGGCGCCCCAGCGAACGGTGCCCTCGGGCAGGGAGCCGAGCAGCAGGTCGCGCAGGTCGCCACGGTCGATCTCGGGGCGCCCACCGGTGCCGTCGTCGCTCTCCTCCAGACGGACGGCGCCGTCCTGGCCGAGGACCCGCAGGGCCTGGCCGCCCGGGAGGACCCGCGCCATGAACTCCTCGTGCAGTCCGGCCGCGCGCAACGCCTCCTGGCCGGAGTCGTCATGGATGTCGAGCATGCCGCCCTGTGTACGCGCGGACGGCGAGGCGTCCAGGTCGAACACGGCGGCTGCGATGCCGTGCACGTGCAGCACCCGGGCGAGCGTCAGCCCGCCCAGTCCGGCGCCCACTATGGCGACGGGGTGGTGGGGGAGGGGGGTGGAAGGGGTGGTCATGGTGGCCTCCGGAAGAGAGGTGTCAGTCGGGTACGGCGGTCCGCTCGATGCCGTTGACCAGCGCCTGGAAGGCCC
This sequence comes from Streptomyces sp. NPDC020362, assembly GCF_040642095.1. Taxonomy (NCBI): domain Bacteria; kingdom Bacillati; phylum Actinomycetota; class Actinomycetes; order Kitasatosporales; family Streptomycetaceae; genus Streptomyces; species Streptomyces sp. NPDC020362. The sequence goes on along the minus strand of NZ_JBFAET010000058.1, from coordinate 30,857 downwards.
AGGACAGCCGGGCCTCGGGGGCGCCCGACAGCAGGGCGCCGGCGCTCGCGGCGATGTGCGGGTGGGTGTCCTCGGGCGCGTCGTGCAGGGCGCGCTGCACCGCCTGCCAGTCGCCCGGGGACTCCTCCCCGGCGTGTTCGGCGGCGGTCGCGGTGGCGTGCTGGAGCAGCAGGTCCACGCCCCAGGCCGCCTGCTCGCGCGGGATGCCGCCCTCGTCGAGCAGGGCGAGCAGCGTCTCGATCAGGTTCAGGTAGTGGGGGCCGCTCGGCCGGGCGGTCAGTGCCGAGCGGGCGAGGCTCGGATGTTCCAGGAGCATCCGGGTGCAGGCGGTGAGCACCTGCTCCAGCCGCTCCCGCCAGGTGCCGCCGGCGGGGGCGGGTCCGACCGTGCCGAGCAGCTCGTCCAGGACGGCCGCGTGCAGTTCGTCGGTGTTGCGGACGTAGACGTACAGCGAGGCCGGACCCGTGTCGAGCTCCTGCGCCAGCCGCCGCATGGTCACCTTCCGGAGCCCTTCGGCCCGCAGGATCGCGACGGCCGCGCCGACGATGCCCTCCCGGGTGAGCGCGGGCTTGGCGGGGCGTTCGCGGCGGGAGCGGGGAGTTGCTGTCATGCTCCGATCGTAACGAACATGTTCGTTACGAACAAGTTCGTCAGGTCGGTGTTCGTGACGAGCATGTTCGTGACGGCGTGCCTGCGGCGGACGGGTGCGCTCCAGTGGTGTGCGTGACCGCCCCGCGTCCGGCGTCCGTGGGCCTGGCCTCCGTGTTCGGCCGCGGATGCGCCGGTGCGGACGCGCGGGGCGATGGTTCGGAAATGAAAGACGTTCCCCCGCCCGCCCCCCGCTCCGGCCTCTCTGCCAAGATGCGGTCTGTCATGGTGCAGATACCGAAACCGCCCCCGTCCGCTGCGCCCTCGGCGCGCTCCGTGCCCACGAGCGCCGATGTGGCCCGGCTGGCCGGCGTCTCGCGTGCGACCGTCTCCTACGTCCTCAACAACACCAGCGCCGTACGGATCAGTGAGCCGACGCGCCGCCGCGTCCGCGAAGCCGCGCGGGAACTGGGGTACGTGCCCCACGCGGCCGCCCGCAGCCTGCGCGCCGGGCACAGCCGGATGGTCCTGATGCCCGCCCCCGCGATCCCGGTGGGCCCCCTCTACAACCGCTTCCTCGACGAACTCCAATCGGCCCTCGGCCGCCTCGACTACACGGTCGTGCAGTACGGCGCGGTCGGCCTCCAGGGTGACGAAGCCGCCCGTGCCTGGGCCGAACTGCGCCCCGTGGCCGTCCTGGTGCCCGGCACCGGACTCGGCCCGCAGGGCGTCGAGGTCCTCAAGCGGGCCGGCGCCCGGGCCGTGGTGACCCTCGGCCCCGAGTGCGTCGACGGCGCGCACGCCCTGCTGACGGACCACGGCGCCGTCGGTCACTGCGCCGGAGTTCATCTCCGGGACCGCGGCCGGCGCCGTATCGGTGTGGTCGTCCCCGAGGAGCCGGGCCTGGAGGTGTTCTCCCGGCCCCGGCTCGCGGGCGTGCGCCAGGCCCTCGCCGGCACGGAGGCGGCCGTGACCGAGCTGCCGCTCGCCTACACGGAGCAGGGTGCCGCTGAACTGGCCGCCCGCTGGCCGGAGTTGGGCCTCGACGCGGTGTTCGCCTACAACGACGAGTACGCGATGCTGCTGATGCGCGCCCTGCAGGACGAAGGGGTGCGCATCCCCCAGGACGTGGCCCTCGTCGGTGCCGACGACCTGATGCTCGGCCGGCTGCTGAGGCCCCGGCTCAGTACCGTCCACATCGAGCTGCCCTCCGGCCGCGATCTCGCGGAACTGGTCGACCGCGCGGTGCGCGACCCCGGCGGCGAGCCCGAGGTGCGCAAGGTGCTGGGCGCATCGCTCGTCCGGCGCGACTCCAGCTGAAGCGGACCGCGGCGGCGGTCAGGGTTCCGGGGCGCTGCCCGGCGAGGCGCCCCGGCTGCCGTACACCCGCCGGGTCCCGGGCGGAGCGGTCGGGGTGATCGCGCCCTCCAGCGTCCCGCTGGTCCTCGCCGTCCGCCGGGCGCACAGGCTCTCGCACTCGGCAACGCGGTCGTCCTGAAACCCGACCCGCGTACCGCTATCCGCGTACCGCTATCCGCGCACCACGGTCCACGGGCCGGCGCCGACGAGGCGGCCGCGCTCGCGGCGGGCAGCGCCTGCGGCCTGTCCCCCCGGCACCGTCCCACGGGACACCGCACGCGGCCTCGACCTCGCCGACGCATCCCGACCGGCAACGTCCACATCTACGACCAGAGGGTCGACGACGAGGCCGTCGCACCCTTCGGTGGCGTCGCCGCGTCCGGCACCGGAGCCCGCTCCGGCGTCGAGGCCGACCCGGAGGCCTTCACCGAGCTGCGCCGGACGACCGTACGCGGCGACGTGGCGCCTACCCCGTCCAGGTCCCGTGGCGCTGACCGGAGCGCTACTCGCCCTTCGCCTGCTGGGCGGCGATGCTCTTGCGGACCTCGTCCATGTCCAGCTTCCGGGCCTGGCCGATGACGTCCGCGAGAGCCGCCTCGGGGAGGGCACCCGGCTGGGCGAAGATCGCGACCTGGTCGCGGACGATCATCAGCGTCGGGATCGACTGGATACCGAAGGCCTGGGCCAGCTCGGGCTGGGCCTCGGTGTCGATCTTGCCGAACACCAGGTCGGGGTTGTCCGTGGCGGCCTTCTCGTAGACCGGCGCGAACTGACGGCACGGCCCGCACCAGGACGCCCAGAAGTCGATGAGAACGAACTCGTTGTCGGTGACCGTCTGGTCGAAGTTCTCCTTGGTGAGCTCCACAGTGCTCATGGCGTGATTCCCTCTTCCTGGTGTGGGGGTTGTGCCCTCGGCGGAAACACGGCACCCCGGTCGCCTATTCCGTGCTCGCTCGGAGCATGCACGGTCGTATCCGGCGCGCGTACCCGTGTGGCCCCCGCGCCAACCACCCACCAGACTGACCCCATGACGGAAACGGAATCCATTGCGTACGACGTCGTGGTGCTCGGGGCCGGGCCCGTGGGGGAGAACGTCGCCGACCGCACCCGCGCGGCCGGCCTCACCACCGCGGTCGTGGAGAGCGAACTGGTCGGCGGCGAGTGCTCGTACTGGGCCTGCATGCCGAGCAAGGCGCTGCTCAGACCGGTCATCGCCCAGTCGGACGCCCGACGGCTGCCCGGCCTCGGCCAGGACGTGCAGGGACCCCTCGACACCCCCGCCGTCCTGGCCCGCCGGGACTACTTCACCGCGAACTGGAAGGACGACGGCCAGGTCCGCTGGCTCGACGGCATCGGCGCCGACCTGCACCGGGGCCACGGCCGCCTCGCCGGGCCCCGCACGGTCACCGTGACCGCCCCCGACGGCACCGTGACGACACTCACCGCCCGACATGCCGTGGCCGTCAGCACCGGCACCCGCGCCCAACTGCCCGACCTGCCGGGCCTGGCCGAGGTCAGGCCCTGGACCAGCCGTGAGGCCACCAGCGGCAAGGCGGCCCCCGGCCGGCTGATCGTCGTGGGCGGCGGTGTCGTCGCCACCGAGATGGCCACCGCCTGGCAGGCCCTCGGCTCGCAGGTGACCCTGCTGGTCAGGGGCAAGGGCCTGCTCAACCGCATGGAGCCGTTCGCCGGGGAACTGGTCGCCGAGGCCCTCACCGAGGCGGGCGTCGACGTCCGCACCGGCACCTCCGTCGAATCCGTCACCCGAGAGAACGGCACCGTCGCGGTGGTCACCGCCTCGGGCGACCGCCTGGAGGGCGACGAGATCCTCTTCGCCACCGGCCGCGTCCCGCACACCGACGACATCGGCCTCGACACCGTCGGCCTGGAACCGGGCTCCTGGCTGGAGGCCGACGACAGCCTGCGCGTCACCGGCACCGACTGGCTGTACGCGGTCGGCGACGTCAATCACCGTGCGCTCCTCACCCACCAGGGCAAGTACCAGGCCCGCATCGCGGGTGCCGCCATCGCCGCCCGCGCCGGAGCCGGCACCGTCCTGGACGAGCCCTGGGGGGCACACGCGGCCACGGCCGACCACTACGCCGTACCGCAGGTCGTCTTCACCGCCCCCGAGGCCGCCGCCGTCGGTCTCTCCCTCGCCGAGGCGGAACAGGCCGGCCACCGGGTGCGTGCCGTGGACGTCGAGTTCTCCTCGGTCGCCGGGGCCGGCCTGTACGGCGACGGCTACAAGGGCCGCGCCCGGATGGTGGTCGACCTGGAGGAGGAGATCCTGCGCGGCGTCACCTTCGTCGGCCCCGGCGTCGGCGAACTGATCCACTCCGCGACCGTGGCGGTCGCGGGCCGCGTCCCGATCGGCCGCCTGTGGCACGCGGTCCCGTCGTATCCGACGCTGAGCGAGGTGTGGCTGCGGCTGATGGAGGCCTACCGGGACAACTGACCCACCGGCTCAGGGCAGTTCGAAGCCCAGCGCCTCGGCCGCCGCCCGAGGGGTCGGCTGCCCCCAGCGGGCGGCCACCGCCTCGTTCGTGGACAGGGAACGCAGCTCGGCGCGGTCGAGGTAGAGCAGGCCGTCCAGGTGATCCGTCTCGTGCTGCACGATACGGGCCGGCCAGCCGGTGAACACCTCGTCCAGGGCGCGACCCCGTTCGTCCTCGCCGCGCAGCCGCACCTCGGCGTGCCGGGCCACGACCGCCTGCCAGCCCGGCACGCTCAGGCAGCCCTCGAAGAACGCGGCCCGGGCCGTGCCCACCGGCTCGTACGACGGGTTCACCAGGACGCGGAAGGGCTGCGGCACCCGGCCCCGGGCCAGTGCCACCTCCTCCGGCACGGGCGCCGGGTCCTCGATGACCGCGATCCGCAGCGGTACGCCGACCTGCGGCGCGGCCAGGCCCACGCCCGGGGCCGCGTGCATGGTGGCGCGCAGGGCCTCCACGAAGCGGTCCAGCAGCGATGGACCGAGCTGACCCTCGTACGGTTCGGTGCCCTCGCGCAGCACCGGCAGGCCGGCCGCGGCGATGGGCAAGGGGCCGCCGGCAGCGAGGAGTTCCTCGACCCGCTCGACGAGAGATGCGCGATCACTGGGAGGTGCCATCGCGTCAGCATGCCATGCCCGCATGCCGCTCCCTGTGGCACGGCCCACCAACACACCGGGGAACTCGGGCCCTTCGCGCTCCGACTACTGGACCACCCACGCTGTCGGCCCCAGTCCCCGTAGAGGCCCGCCGACGCGCACAGCGCCTACGCCGTCCAACAGGTCCGGCGCAGCTGGCCGGAGAAGCAGGACTCCGTCGCCGTCGACCCAGCCACCGGCAAGGTCACCGACGAGCTGCGGTTCGCCGCCTACCCGCTGCTCGCCAAGCTCACCCGCCGGGGCATCGACCTGCACACCGGCGTCCTGATCGGGATCGTCAGCCAGACGGCCCTCGCCCTGCTCGCCCTCGCCCTGATCCTGCTGATCGTGTGGGGCTGCCGCATGTGGTGGCAGCGCGGCCGCGGCAACGCCTTCGGCCGCCCGATCCCGCGCGGCGCCTGGGCGCAGGTGCCGCCGTACCTTCTCGTCCCGGCCCAGGTGGCGATCGGGGTACTCGGCCATTTCGTGCCGCTGCTCGGCATCCCCCTCGCCGCCTTCATCGCCGTGGACGTCGCCCTCGGCGAGATCGCACACCGGCGCGGGCGCCGCACCTACGGGAGAGCAGCCGGCGTGAAGTAACGTAATCGGACGGGGCGACGCCGAGCGACGGGTGAGCCGAAGGGGCGCGTCGGAGGCCAGAGCCCGGACGCGCGGAGGCCCGAAGGGCTGAGCACGAGCTCTCGAGACCGACTGCGGCGCCCCGGAGGCGAACCGAGCCACACAAAAGGGGAGTCATGGTGCGGGACGGCGGCCGGGCCCGGCGGCGCGGCCAGGGCGAACTCGAGGGCCAGGTCCTCGGCGCGCTGCGCGAGGCGGACGGGCCGGTCACCGCGGCCTGGGTGCAGGAACGCCTCGGCGGCGACCTCGCCTACACCACCGTCGTCACCATCCTCACCCGGCTGCTCGCCAAGGACGTCGTCGCCCGCGAACGGCAGGGCCGCTCCTTCCTGTGGACCCCCACCGCCGACGTGGCCCGGCTCGCCGCCCTGCGCATGCGCCGCCTGCTGGACGGCGAGCGGGACCGCGAGGCCGTCCTGGCCAGCTTCGTCACCGCCCTGCCGCCCGGCGACGAACAGGTGCTGCGGGCCCTGCTCGACGCCGCCGGGCCCGGCGCGGTGAACAACGGGAGGACGGCACACACCGACGGCGGCGGTACGGAAGACTGACCGCCCATGGGGGTCTTCGTCTTCCTGCCGCTGGTACTGACGTTGTCGGCCTGGCCGGTCGCCCGGGTCGCCGAGGGGCATCCGCATCCGCACACCGCCACCCGGCTGCTCACCGCGGTCGCCGTGGTCATGGCCGGGTGCAGCACGCTCTGCCTGGCCCTGCTGATGGTCGTGCGCACCGCCCAGCTGCCCGGCAACCCTCTTCCGGACGGCTGGTCCGACGCCGAGGTACGGGCCGCCGTCCCGTACGACGAGGTCGTGGGCCGCGCCGCGATCCCCGCCCTCGTCGTGGTCGCCGCCTGCGCCCGCACCGTGTGGCGCCACTGCCGCGTCTCCCGCCGGGCCCGGCGCGCCCTGGCCGCACTGCCCGGCCGGACCGTGGCCGTCGGCCTTTCACCCCGGCCGGCCTCGCCGTCCGGGGCGCCGCCGCCGGCGCCGTGGTCTCCGCGATGTCGTCGGCGAACCCGGCCGTCACCCGGTTCGTGATCCTGCGCGCGGTGACCACGCTGTGACCCCGGGAGGACTCCGATGAGGTTCGCGGTACAGCCCCTGTCCACGGCCACCTGGCCGGACTTCGCCCGGCTGGTGGAGGAACACGAAGGTGTGTGGGGCGGCTGCTGGTGCATGGCCTTCCACGAGGAGGGGGTCGGCCGGACGACGACCCCGCAGCAGAACCGGTCCGGGAAGGAGCGGCGGGTGCGGGAGGGCCGGGCCCACGCGGCGCTCGTGTACGACGGCACCGCCTGCGTGGGCTGGTGCCAGTTCGGGCCGACCGATGAACTGCCCCGCATCAAGCACCGCCGGGCCTACGAGGCCGGGGACCCGGTGCTGCCCGACTGGCGGATCACTTGTTTCTTCGTGCACCGCGCCCACCGGCGCTCCGGGGTGGCCGGCGCAGCGCTCGACGGCGCCCTGCGCGAGATCGCCCGGCAGGGCGGCGGCACCGTCGAGAGCTACCCGCAGGACACGGACGGGGGCAAGGTGTCGGCGTCCTTCCTGCACAACGGCACCCTGGCGATGTTCGAGAGCCGGGGCTTCACCCGCACCCGCCGCCTGGGCAAGAACCACTGGGTGGTCAACCGGACCGTGGACCCGCCGCCCTGAGGCGTGCGAAGGGCCCGGCCCCATGGGGGAACCGGGCCCCGGACGCGCCGCGACTGCAGGATCGGGACCTGGATCCACCGCACGGCGGAAGCGGGCTCGGACGCACCGCACGGCGGAAGCGGGCTCGGACGCACCGCACGGCGGAAGCGGGCTCGGACGCACCGCACGGCGGAAGCGGGCCCGGACACGACGCTTCGGCGGACCGGGCCCCGAACGCGCCCTTACCGCTCCGCAAGCTCCGGGAAGTCGCCCGCCAGCGCCGAGGCGATCCGCAGATGCTGCTCCGCCTCCTCGTGCCGTGCCTGCCGCTGGAGCGTACGGCCCAGCATCAGCCGGGCGTAGTGCTCCACCGGGTCGCGCTCCACGATGCGCCGCAACTCCGCCTCGGCGCGGTGCAGTTGGGCCGAGTGATAGTAGGCGCGCGCCAGCAGCAGGCGCGGTCCGGTCTGCTCCGGCACCTCCTCGATCAGCCCGGCCAGCACCCGCGCCGCGCCCGCGTACTCCTTGGCCTCGAAGAACAGCTGCGCGCGCTCCCAGCGCTCGGCGGCGGTTCCGTGGTCGTAGTACGTGGTCTCCACTTGCGTCTCCACTCGTGACCTCCTTCGGCCGCCACAACCGAGCTGGTTGGTTCAATATTCCACTACTCTGTCGGTGGTCCGCCCGCCGCCGGATCCACAGGTGTGTCGAGCAGCAGCGTCAGATCGTCGGTCAGCTGCCGGGTCCGTGCGCTGTCGAGCCCGCCGAGCGGCTCCAGCAGCTGGGCCAGCAGGCCCTGGACGACGCCGATCGCCCGCCGGGTGGTCTCGCGGCCCCGCTCGGTGAGCGCGAGCTGCACGGCGCGCGGATCGCGCGGATCCCTGGCGCGCTCCAGCAGTCCGGCCGACTCCAGACTGCGGGCCAGCTTGGAGACGTACAGCGGCTCCATCCCGGTGTGGTCGGCCAGTCGCCGCTGGCTCGGCCGCTCCCCGGAGCGCTGCATGCCGTACAACGACGCCACCAGTGAGTACTGGGCGTGCGTCAGGCCGAGCGGTGCCACCGCCCGGTCGACCGCCACCCGCCACTTGGTCGACAGCCGCCACACCAGAAAACCAGGGGTCGCCCCTTCGGATGCCTTGCTCATGCCGGATACCGTACATGGCTACTATCGCCCCGTCCGGGTGGCCCGGCGGGCCCGCTCGCCGCGCCCCGGGCGGTGTGGCCCTGGCCCGGGTGCCGTCCGGGTACCCGGTGGTGAACCCGCTCGGGAAGTTCTGCGGCTGGAGGTGAATCCTTTTCGGCCCTGCCCGTCTCTTATCCCTGTACCGGCCGCGCGGGCCGGTGGATATCGGGAGGAAACACCGTCATGGTCGTTGGCATCGTAGTGATCGGCCTGCTGCTCGTGTCCGCGTGCAGCTGGCACCTGATGAGGCGCTACAAGAAGAGCAGCAGCTGACCAGTGCCTGCGCGCGTGGCCCGTGTGCCCTGCGCGCGTTGCACCTTCCGGGTATGAGTAGGAAACATGAACCGACGCTTCCCCTGGCCGGACGAGCGGCTGATCAAGGCCGCCCAGGACGGCGACGTCGCCTCGCTCGCCACCGTCGTCATGGAATCGCAGCCTCATGTGCGCAAGTTCGCCAAATCGCTGTGCGCGTCACCGCAGGACGCGGAGGACGCGGCACAGGAGGCGCTGATCGTCCTGTACCGGAAGATCGGCACCCTGCGGGCCACCGGCGCGCTCGCCTCATGGATGTTCCGGATCGTGCGCAACGAATGCCTCCGGCAGGTACGGCTGCTCGTCTCGCGGAGCGACGAGAGGGCGGCCGAACCGGAGGCGAGCGCAGAGCCGTCCGCCGAGGACGCGGTGCTGCGCAGGCTGGAGGTGGAGCGGATCGCGGCCGCGGTCGGTTCCCTTCCCCGTGATCAGCGGCAGGTCCTGATCATGCGGGACGTCCAGGGCCTGCCCGGAAGTGTCGTCGCCCGGTCGCTCGGTCTGAGCACCGCCGCGATGAAGTCGCGGCTGCACAGGGCCCGCGCAGCACTGCGTCACTCACTGGCACTGACCGATCAGGCATCCGATCGAGCAGTCGATCAATCAGCCGGAGGAGAGTTACGACCGTGAACACCCTGAACACCGTGAAGTCCACGAAGAGCACGCAGGGCATCGCCGCTGCGAGGCCCGCGGCGCCCAACTTCGCCAGCAAGTCCGTGCCGCGCCATCTGGCGCGCGGTGTCATCGGTTTCGGGCTGATCATCGGCTCGATCGCCCTGGTGCCCGTCGCCGGCCCGGTCACCCTGCTGGCGGCCCCGCTGGGCCTGATCGCCTTCCGTGGCTGCCCCACCTGCTGGATGGTCGGGCTGGCGCAGACCATCTCCCGCGGCCGTCTGGAGCGCAATTGTGTCGACGGAGTCTGCACCCTCACCAAGGCGGACCCGGCCTACGAGACTACGGCCAACAAGACTGCGGCCAAGCAGACTGCGGCCAAGCAGACAGCGGCCAAGCAGACAGCGGACATCACCGTCCCGGTGGGCCACCGGTGACCACCCCACTCCCTCCCGCGAACCGTGTGCCGGTGCAGTCTGCCCCCGGCCCGGGAGGGGAACGTCGGTCCGCCCGGACCAGGGCGGAGGCACCGATGGTCTTCCGGTCCCGGTGACCCGTAGTTCGTATCTCTTTCGGGTTGAGTTCTACGAATTTCCGGCGAGCGGCCCGGACTTCCTGATCGGCACGAGTGAGGACGGGTCCCCCGGAACCCGTGGAACAGGGCGCCGAAAAGGGTGAACGCCGCGACTCCTCACTTGAGGCCGCTGAGCATGACACCGCGGATGTAGTACTTCTGCAGCAGCAGGAAGAGGGTCAGGATCGGCAGGATGCTGAGGACGAGGCCGGCCATGACGATGGGCATCGTGCGGTTCGGGTCGACGTTGTCCTGCAGGAGCTGAATGCCGACGGGCAGGGTCATCACGGCCGGGTTGGCGGTCGAGACGAGCAGCGCCCAGATGTACTCGTTCCAGGCGTCGACGAAGGTCAGCAGCCCGAGCGTCACCACGACCGGCCTGGTCTGCGGCACCACGATCCGCCACCACACCGCGAACTCGCCGGCCCCGTCGATGCGCGCGGCCTCCAGGACCTCGTCCGGGATCGAGACCATGAACTGGCGCATCAGGAAGATCCCGAAGCTGCTGACGAGGAACGGCATGGCGAGCGCCACGATGCTGACGGTCAGCCCCGCGCCCCCGCGCCCGAACAGGTCGTTGCCGCCCGCCAGCGGCCAGTGCACCAGGATCAGGAAGTGCGGGACGAAGAAGAGGAACGGGGGGAACATCATCGTCGACAGCACGAGGCGGAAGACGAAGTCCCTGCCGGGGAAGCGGAGTTTGGCGAGCGCGTAGCCGGCGAGCGACGACGTGAGCAGCACCGACCCGGTGATCACGGCGGTGGCGACGACGCTGTTGCGGAAGAGCACCGGCAGATCGAGCTGGTCGATCGCCGCCCGGTAGCTGGACAGGTCGAAGGCCCTGGGCAGGAACCGGTACGGCAGCGTGCCGGCCTCGCCGGGCCCCTTGAAGGACGTCATCACCATGTCGAGGAACGGCACCACCGTGAGCACGGCGCCGGTCACGACCACCAGATACGACAACCACGGGAAGCGGCGGCGGTTCATGCGTCCTCCCCCTTGCGCTGGAAGATCCACAACTGCACCAGGGTGACCACGAGGACCACCACGAACAGCACGAAGGCGGCGGCGCTCGCCGTGCCCCAGTCGCCGTACGAGAAGGCCTGCTGGTACATCTCCAGTGCGGCCACATTGGTCGCGTCCCCCGGCCCGCCCTTGGTCATCACGATGATCAGCGCGAAGGACTGCAGGCCGGTGAGGAACTGGGTGATGCACACGAACAGCAGGGACGGCCGCAGCAGCGGCAGCGTGATCTTCCAGAAGACGGTGACGGGCCCGGCGCCGTCGAGCGCGGCGGCCTCGTAGTACGACTCGGGAATGGACTTCAGCCCGGCGGTCAGCACCAGGATCGCCGAGCCGACCGAGGCCCAGGCCTGTACGACCACGACCGCGGGCAGCGCGGTGTCCGGGTCCTGCAGGAACGCCACCGAGCCGAGCCCGAGGGCGTTGAGGGCGCCGTTGACGAGGCCGCCCGGCTCGTACATGTACTTCCACACGTTGCCGACGGCGACGACGGTCGTGACGATCGGCAGGAAGTACAGGGTGCGCCACAGCCCCTGGAACCGCAGTTTGTCGATGCAGGTGGCGACGACCACGGAGCCGGCGAGCGCGAGGACGACGGTGCCGAGGGCGAACAGCAGCGTGTTGGTGAGGATCGGCGCCAGGAACGTCGATCCGTCGGCGAAGAGGCCGGTGAAGTTGTCGAGGCCGACCGGACGGATGCCGCCGAGGTCGAACCCGGCCCAGCGGGACATCGACAGCAGCAGCGCGAAGCCGAGCGGCAGGACCAGGAAGACCGCGAAGAACAGCAACGTCGGCGCAAGGAAGAGATAGGCGACGACGGCCTGGCGGCGCCGGTGCGCGTTCCGCCTGCGGACGTCGTCGCCGCGCCCGGCGGACCACGGGCCGCTCACCCGCTCGGCCGTCTCCGGCACCAGGGCGTTCACCATGAGCGCGACACCTCCTGATCGACCTGCCGGCGTGTGGTGCGCAGTGCCTCGTCGACCGACTGCTGGCCCGTCCACAACGCCTCGATGTTCTTGCGCAGCAGCGACTTGGCCTGCTGCGCGCCCGGCACGTTCGGCTCCGGCACCGCGTACGCCAGCGCGTCCAGGAACGGCCGCAGATTCGGATCGCCGCCCTCGCCGAGGAGCGTGTGCATGTCGTCGGCGCGGCCGGTCAGGGAGCCGACCGACACCTGCAGTGAACTCATCCGGGTCGCCGCAGGACCCTTCGCGGCGCTCTTCACCGGCACCCTCGCGGCGCTCTTCACACGCACCTTCTCGGCGTTGAGCCAGCGCAGGAACTCCCAGGCCTCGCGCGGGTGTCTGCTCGCCGTGTTGACCCCCAGCATGAAGCCGGTGGAGAGCGTGGCGCGTTCGTCGTCCGCCCCGGGGACGGGCACGGGCGCGACGCCGACATCGCGGTAGTCCTTGCCCATCACGGACTTCAGCGTCCCGGTCCACCAGCCGGCGCTGACCACCATGGCGACCTGTCCGGACGCGAACGCCTTGTAGACGTTGACGCCGGGGGCGCTCGCGCCTTCGGCGACGAGCCGGTGCTCCAGTTCGAACACGGCCCGGCCGGCCGGTGAGTCGATGGCGGTACTCCTTCCGTCCGCGGAGACGAACCGTCCGCCGGCGGCGTTGAGCAGGGCGAGCGTCTGGCCGACGGTGGTGGAGTCGTCGAAGGTCGACAGCCCGAAGCCCTGGACCAGCGTGTTGCCGTACCGGTCCCGGCGGGCGGTGCGGTAGGCCGCCTCCTCCAGCTCCCGCCAGGTGCGCGGGGGCCCGTCGATGCCGGCTTCGGTCAGCAGCCGCCTGTTGTAGTAGAGGGCGTACGTCTGCACCTCGGTGGGGTAGCCGTAGACCTTGCCCCGCACCGACGAGGAGCCGACCGCGGCCCCGCGGTAGCCGCGCCTGATCTCCTCGGCGTACTCGGACGGAGCGGGCCGCAGGACACCGGCCCGGACGAGCTGACCGTTCCACAGGCAGTACGGGTGGAGGATGTCGGTGCCCTGGCCCGCGGCCTGCCGGACCATGAACGTGGTCAGCAGGTCCGTGAACTCGACGGCCTTCGTGCGCACCTTGACCCGGTCGTGCCGGGCGTTCCACTCGTCGACCGGGCCCTGCAGGGCCTCCTTGAGGGCTCCGCTCGCGTAGTGGGAGAGCAGGGTGAGGACGATCGGATCCCCCGGCCGACCGGTGCCCTCGTGCGGTGCGGCGCATCCGGAGGCGAGCAGCGCCGAAGGGAGCGCGAGCGCGAAGTGACGGCGGCTCAGGCCCCCGCAGCGGCGTGACGGCGTCATCGGGTGATCTCCCGGCGCATCACACGGAACACCCGGGTGGTGGTGAAACCGGCCTTGCGGTACAGGTGACCCGCCGGGGACCGCTCGCCGGTCCACAGGAACCACGCGGAGTGCGCACCCCGCGCCCGCATCCGCTCCAGGACCAGGTGGAGCAGGACCTTGCCGAGTCCGGTTCCGCGCATCTGCTCCAGCACACCGAAGGGGCCGAACCGCTCGTCAACCGACTCGTACGCGCCGTGCATCGCCCAGCCGACCAGGCGGCCCGAAGGGTTCCGGGCGACGACGATCCTGTCGAGCGGCGTGCCCGAGGCCAGGCACTCCCTGATCGCGCGCGCCCAGTCCGGGTTGAAATGGCTCCCGGCGAGCGCGACCAGCTGCACCAGGTCGTCGTCGGACGGGGTGACGAACCGGTAGCCCTGTGCCGTCAGTTCGTCCAGGCGGCACGCGACGTCCTCGGGGAAGCGATAGCCGACCAGGCCCCGGTCCATCGCCGCGGCCTCGTACAGGGTGCGAAAGCCCAGTGACCGAAGGAGCCCGTCCGCCTCCGGGTACGCATCGGCGTCCAGGCCGGGGAGGACGTAGTTCGGGGTGTACGAGGAGAAGTCCACCCGGGTGCGGCCGTGGCTGTGCAGCCAGTCGAGGGCGTCGGTCAGCAGCCGGCGGCCGAGACCGCGCCCGCGGGCGGCCGGGTCGACGAAGAAGAACGGGATCCAGCCCTGCTCCGGCTCCAGGTCGGTTCCGGTCATCGGCGTCAGACGGCGTACCGCATAGGCCGCGCCGACGACGCGGTCGCCGTCGCCGGCGACCCGAAGCCCCTCCGGATCGAAGTTGGCGTCGAGCAGCACCAGGGAGCGGAAGCGGTCCGGGGCGATGGGGTCTGCCGGCGCGCTCCGGCGCCACGCGCCCACCACCTGCGGTCCGTCGCCCGCGCGAAAGCCACGAATCTCGGCCCGGGACGTCGTCGTGCGATCGGTCATCGACGGGGGTGTCCTTCCATGCGCAGGTCGCGGGGGCAGCGCAGCAGGTCGCGCGGTGGGGCAGGGGTCTCAGGGGTAGAGCAGCGCTTCGTCGCCGGCCCACCGGCCGGGCGGCGCGGGCGGATCGCACAGCGGCAGCGGGTCCTCGCCAGCGTCGACGGCGCGCCGCAAACGGTCCGATCCCCACAGAAGGTCGATGAAGTGCCGGTGGGCGGTCCCCTCCGTGTCGCCGTCCGCGGTGCGCCAGGCGAAGCCGTCCGGGTACAGCCGCCGCAGCGTGGCGAGCATCGCGACGGCGGTCCGTACCGGAGCGAACGCCTCGCGGTCGGTGATGTGGAGCTGGACCCCGCGCAGCGGCCGACCGGCGTGTTTGTGGAACGTCGGTACGTACCGCAGATCACGGAAGTGCACTCCGGGCAGGGCCAGTTCGGCGAGCGAGGGGGCGAACCGCGCGTCGATGTACGGTGCGCCGACGATCTCGAACGGCTGCGTGGTACCACGGCCCTCCGAGACGTTCGTACCCTCGAACAGGCAGGTGCCGGGGTAGACGGCGGCAGTGGCGGGTGTCGGGATGTTCGGCGAAGGCGCGACCCACGGCAGACCGGTGGCCTCCGCGCCCATGGCGCGCCGCCAGCCGATGGCCTCGATCACCGTCAAGTCGGCTGCGGTGCCCGCCACTTGGGGAACCGCCGAGGCGTTGAGATGCCGGGCGAGTTCACCGCAGGTGAGCCCGTGCCGGACGGGGAGCGCGGCGCGCCCGACGAAGCTGGCCCACCGAGGGTCGAGCAGCGGGCCCTCGCTGACGAGCCCGCCGAGGGGATTGGGCCGGTCGGCGACGACAAACCGCACGCCCGTACGGGCCGCCGAGACCATCAGGTCGAACATCGTCCACACGTAGGTGTAGAACCTGGCCCCGATGTCCTGCAGGTCGTACACCAGGGCGTCGACGCCGCTGTCGCGGAGCAGCCTGTCGAGGCGTTCACCGCTGCGCCGGTACGTGTCGTGGACCGGCAGACCGGTGGTGGGGTCCGTCTGGTCCGCCTCGCTCTCGCCGGCCTGGGCAGTGCCGTGCAGTCCGTGCTCGGGACCGAACAGGGCGACCAGGCGCGTGCCGGCTTCGAGCAGCGCGGACGCGGCCGGACGCAGGTCGGGGAGGAGGCCGGTGTGGTTGGTCACCAGCCCCAGCCGGCCGGGCCCGGCGAGTCCGGGCGACGCGTGCAGTCGTGCGATCCCGGTGGTCACCGCGACGCGGTCGTCCGTGCTCATCCTTGGGCCCCCTCTGCCGGTGACATCTCGAAGCGGTTGTCCGAAATTTACTGGTATGTATGGGAATGTAGCAATGATCTGCTGACAGTTCGTGCCGACGGCGGCCGAGGGGTCTTCCGTGGCGGCCGGGGGAGTGCGGCGGGGCGGCCTGCGCCGGAGCGCCCCGGGAGGAAGCTGTGTGCGGCCGCCTGGCATCCGCTGCCGGTGGTCCACATGGCAGGATTCACGAGGCCGAGCAACCGGCGCGAGCTTCGTGCCGGTTGCGGAGCGCCTGCGCCGGTGACCTCGCCGGGGCTCGTGCGACCGTTCGTCGGCCCGTCCGGTCCCGGAAGGCAGATAGGCACTGACCATGACTGCTGAGTGGTACGTCCTCATCGAGGAGGACACTCGAGTGACAGAGCACGTCGAGGGCCAGCAACTCAGGGTGCACCGCTGGAAGTTGGTGGGCACTCACCACATCGGGGGCGATGAGGGACAGGCCGTGGCAGCGGCCGAGGATGCGGCTCTGCGCTACGTGCCACAGGTTCTTGCCCGGCACGCCCGGCCGGGAGACGAGCCGGCACGGTATGCCTTTCTTGCCCGGGACGGTGCGTGGGTGGTGCTGGTGAGGCAGCGGCACCGTGAGTGCCACATACGGGTGACCACGGCGCGACTCGTGCATGCACGGGAGGAGAGAGAGGCCCCGCCCAAGAGTCTGAAGGATAGGTTCCGCGGCGCCTTGGAGGGTCCGCCGCCTCTTGAGAAGCCGTGGGCGCCGCCCGGCAGGGCCTGAGCTGGGCGCCAGGGGCCGTACTGGCGGAGAGGGCAGGATTCGAACCTGCGTGGGCCTCGTGAGGCCCGACCTCGAGGCGTGCTCGTTGGTCCCCGATCAGCCGCTCCGGGCACCTCTCCTCGTTCCCGGCCCCGGGTGACCCGTGCCGTTCACGTGAACAAGACTGGCAGGGCTCCCTGACGGGGGCCTGACGTGCCTCTGATGCGACCTGCCGGTCGCCGGGATTCCCGGGTGACTCGCCTGCCGATGGGGTGAGTTGCCGATCCAGTACGTCCAGAACCCGATGTCCTCTCCCCGGCGCGCGGTCCTGTCGCCGTCTCCTCGGCACCTCGGCCGGCAGATCCTTCAGGGGACCGCCTGCTCGGCGCGGCGTCGCCGCAGTCGCTGTCCCACGATCACCGCGTCCCCCAAGCGTGGCGATGGCGTGGCCGACGCCGCAGAGCGAGCTGCCGAGAGCGTCTCGGCCGGGCCCCGGCGACAGACACGAAGGCCCGGATCGAGCTCGGCGCCGACGAGAAGGCCACAGGCCTGTTCGTCCCCCGTGTGCGCGTCCTCCCTCCGCCTACCGGCTCGATGAGCCTGAGCAGCGATTTCGTCCGGTGGACGGGGAGACGGCGAGGCCGGCCGGGTCAGCCGGGCGGAGCATCCGTTGCGCCGGATGCCCCGTCAGAATGCGGGCCGCATCCGCTTGGCCACAGGATCGTGATCATGCGGATATCCACGGTGACCCCGTCCCCTCGTCGGCCGATGCGGCGCGGCGGTGTGCGTCATGCCATAGGTGCGGCTCTCGCCTGCGGCGTCCTGCTGGCCACCGGCACGGGATGCGGCCACGGGACCGAGCGGAAGGCCCCCGGCGGTGCACCGGGTGCGGTGTCCGCTTCTCCCGGCGAGGCTGTGGGCACCCGCCTTCCGGGCGTCGGAGACCGGATGCGGGAGCTGATACCGGCCAGTGCCAGGCAGGCGGTGGTGGTCTACGGCGACCGCCGGGATTCGCCCGACAGCCTCGCCGTCCTCTATGAGAAGCGGGGCCCGACCTGGGAACGAACGGCAGCCTGGCCCGCGCACAACGGCAGGTTGGGCTGGACGACGGACCACCGGATGGATGACGAGCGCAGTCCCGTCGGCGTGTTCACCCTCACCGACGCGGGAGGCACGCTCAAGGATCCCGGGAGCCGGCTGGAGTACTGGCAGGACGACAACGCCTACGCGTCCATGCTGAACCCCGAAGAAGCCCACGCCCATGACTTCGACTACGTCATCGCCATCGACTACAACCGGCTCAAGGGTGCTCCGCCCTTCGACTGGAGCCGGCCCGACGGAGTGGAGAAGGGCGGGGGAATCTGGCTGCACATGGACCACGGTGACGGCACGTCGGCCTGCGTCACCGTCCCGGAAGCCGGCATGAAGACCCTCCTGCGCGTCCTGGATCCCGCGCTGTACCCCGTCGTGGTGATGGGAGACCGGGAGCGGTTGAAGGTGTGAGTCCGCGCAGTCCGATCTCCCGGCGCCGCTCCAGGACGCAGACGACCATCGTGCCGGCCACCCTGATGCCGCCCACGGTGCGACCGAGGTCGGCGCCCTGGGTACCGGCACCGTGATGACCCTGCGACTGCCGGCGTGACGCCGTGGTGCCGACAGCGCGTCGAGACGAGGTGCGGGCCCGTGCATCGGGTCCGCGAATCGGGCCGGTGGCGTTCAACCGGCGGAGCACTCGTCGAGAAGTGGGGCGAGGCCGTCGAGGAGGCGCTGGAGGCCGAACTCGAAGAGGGCGTCGAGATCGAGGTCGTAACCGGCCTTCGCGAGGCGGGAGAGCGCGGGGAACCGGCCGGCGGCCAGAATCGCGAGGAGCGCGGGCTCCTGGGTGTCCATCCACTCCTCGCTGTCGAGACCGCTGTGCGCCTCGGCCTCCCGTTCTGTCTCCAGATTGACGGCGATTCCACGGGCGTAGTTGAGCAGCATGAGGTGCGCGGTGAAGGCGGAGTGCAGGTCGAGTCCGTGCGCGTTCAGGGTGCTGAGCATCCACTCGCTGTACGGCAGTGCCGAAGTGATCATCTGGGGGCGGGTCACCGACAGGGCCGGTGCGAGCCACGGGTGGCGGCGGAACAGGTCCCAGAGCTGCCGGGCCGCCAGCTCGATCCCCTCCCGCCAGCCCGCGGGCGGGCCGGCGGGCAGCGGGTGCCCCGCGATGACCGTGTCCATCATCCGCGTCAGCAGGTCGTCCTTGTCGGCCACGTGCCGGTACAGCGACATGGTGGCCACCCCCAGCTCGGCGGCCACCCGGCGCATCGAGACAGCGGCCAGCCCTTCCGTGTCGGCGACCGTGACGGCGGCGGCGATGATCCGTCCGAGTGTGAGCGCCGCCCGGCCCGACGGTGCATCGGGCGCCCCGCCGGGCCGCGGGGCGGCCGCGGGGCGGGCGTTGCGTACCGGGCGGCTCGGGGCCTCCACGACCGTCCCGACACCGGGGACGGCGCGGACCATGCCCTCGTGGCGCAGTTCGGTGAGCACCTTGGTCGCGGTCGCCATGGCGACGCCCCACTCCTTGGTGATCTCCCGGGTCGAGGGCACGCGGTCGCCCGGCGCCAGTTCGCCCGTCTCGATCTGCCGCCGCAGTTCGGCCACGATCTGCCTGTAGCGCGGTACCACCTGTCCGCTCACCGACACCCTCCGCACTAGTGCACCTGGATGGGTGCCATCCTAGCCGCCGATGCCGGACGATGCCCGCGCGAGCGCCTTCCGCCTGTATCTGTGCTAGTGCAGTACTAGTGCAGTACTGGCCAACACCCTGCGATGAAAGACAGTTTCGCGCTTGCTTGCCCTATGCGTACGTCGTACGCTCGCATCATGCCGAACGACGAGATACTCATCTGCGGTGCCGGCATCGCAGGGCCTGCGCTGGCGTACTGGCTACGCAGGAGAGGCTTCACGGTCACGATCGTGGAACGCGCGCCGACGCCACGGCCGGGCGGACAGACCGTCGATCTGCGCGGTGCCGGCCGCACCGTGATCGAGCGGATGGGCCTGATGGACCGGGCCAGGGCGGAGAGCGTCGACCAACGCGGCCTCGCGCTCGTCGACGCCTCGGGCCGTACCACCGCGCGTGTGCCCGCCGACAGCTTCGGCGGCGAGGGGATCGTCTCCGAGATCGAGATCCTCCGTGGCGATCTGGCCCGTCTGCTGTACGAGTCCACTCTGCCGGACACGGAGTACCTGTTCGACGACACCGTCACCGGGATCGCTCAGGACGCGGACGGGGTCACCGTCACTTTCGAGAAGGCCGCCACTCGCCGATTCGGGCTGGTCGTCGGCGCCGACGGACCGCACTCCGTGGTGCGTGCGCTGGCCTTCGGCCCGGAGCGGGAGTTCGTCCACCCGCTCGGCCTCTACACGGCCTGGTTCACCGCCACCGACGACTGGGATCTCGACGGCTGGTACCTGATGCACAACGCGCCGGGCGGCCTGGTCGTCTCCGCGCGGCCCGGCCGCGTCCCCGGCGAGATCAAGGCCGGCCTCAGCTTCCGCTCGGCACCGATCGCCCACGACCGCCGCGACGTCCCCGCCCAACAGGAGCTCGTGGCCCAGCGTTTCGCCCGCGTCGGCTGGGAGACTCCACGCCTGCTGCGGGCGATGCGCCATGCCCCGGACTTCTTCTTCGACTCGATGGGCCAGGTCCGCCTCGACCGCTGGTCGCGCGGCCGTGTGGCGCTGCTGGGCGACGCCGGATACTGTGCGACGCCGCTGACCGGCCTGGGAACCAGCCTTGCTCTGGTCGGGGCATACGTACTGGCCGGTGAAATCGCCGCTGCCGAGGGCGACCACCGGGTCGCCTTCCGCGGTTATGACGAGGTGATGCGCCCTTACGTGAGCCAGGCCCAGCAGCTCCCGCCGGGCGGTGCCTCGGGATTCGCGCCGTCGGGCCGGCTCGGCATCCGACTGCGGGATCTCTCCATGCGGCAGATGACCCGCTGGCCGATGCGGAACCTGCTCGCGGCGCAGTTCGCCAAGGCCGGGGACATAGCACTGCCGGAGTACGGTCTCGCCGCGGACACACGGTGAGCGGGCTCGGCCGCGGGGAGTGGTGTCACTCGGTCGGCCTGCAGCAGCCGATGGGGGCTGCGGCGAGGACGACGAAGGCAGGGAAGTGCTCCGCCCTTCGGCCCGGAGTGCAACAAGCGCCGCAGCAGCGTGGAAGCATGGTCCCGGCTTTCTCAGAGCGCATGGCGTGGGTTCGTTCGACTCACCGGACCTCGGCACCCACCGCGAGGGCAGCCGCGTAGAAGCTGTCCGCGGCGGCGCGGTCGGCTGCGGTGAATGCTCGCCGGGCGCAGCGGCACACTCCGGTGCTCCGGCTCATCGGACGCGCTCCGGCCGGGTCGGGGCGCCTATCGCTGATGCGGTGGGCCGATCTCGATGGTGTCCTCGCATATCTGGGCGTTGAGGTGGTGGCCCTTCGCGTCGGTCAGGTACGTGGAGGTTCCGTAGTCGTGCGGAGCGGGGTGGGGTGGCGTCACATAGAGGGACGGGGTGAGGTCACCCGTGATGAAGCAGTACCCGTCGGGAAGGCCGTAGGGGTTGTAGAAGACCGGGAAGTCGATCGTGCGGCCCGGGTTCAGCACCACCCGGGCCGCCTTGGCCTTCTTCGGCTTCGACGTTGTGCCCTGCGCCTTGCCCACCTGGGCGTCGAGCTCCGGGTAACCGTCGAAGGCGCAGGGTTGTGAGCCGGTGTTCCTGGCGCTGAGCGTCGCCGCCGGTGCGCCTCGCTCCTTGCCGGTCACGCGCGTCAGTTTCCAGCGCAGGTGCGGTGTTCCGCAGGCGGCGGCGCTGTTGTGATCGCCGCAGGCGACCGTCCCCAGCAGAACCGCCATGCTGAGTACGGCGACCGTTGCTGTCCTTCGTGCCGTCAAGACATCCCCCCGTGGAGAGGCACCCTGCCTCTGCGGGCAGAAAGATGCGGTGCCTTCGGAGAAGGTTCCGGCCCGTGGGGTGGCACTCCTGGCAGGACGACTCCGGCAAGCCGCGCGGGCAGCACCCTGCGAGAACGCTGACAGCCGCCGGCGGGCCTGCGCACAGGGGCCCGGCCGGGGCACCTCCTTGACAGCTGCACCTGCTTCGGTCCACCCTTTCACTACTTAATTAGTGAAAGGGCGTTGGCCCGGATGATCGAATATCGCATCGACCGGCGCAGCGGGATCGCCACCTATGTGCAGATCGTCCAGCAGACCAAGCAGGCTCTGCGCCTCGGTCTGCTGGAGCCGGGTGACAAGCTTCCCGCGGCCCGGGAGGTCGTGGAGGCCACGGCGGTCAACCCGAACACGGTGCTCAAGGCATACCGGGAGCTGGAGCGGGAGGGGTTGGTCGAGGCTCGGCGGGGGCTCGGCACGTTCGTGCGCAGGTCGCTCGGCGCCGCACCGGGCGACTCTCCGCTGAGAGCCGAACTCGCCGAGTGGGCGATGCGTGCCCGGGCTGCCGGCCTGGAGCGGGACGACGTCTCGGCGCTCTTTGCTCTCGTGCTGGACGAGCACTTCGAGCCCACTGGAAGGGATCAGCGATGACGAGGACTGCCATCGAGGCGGCCGGGCTGGGCAAGTTGTTCCGGCGGCGCGGTGGTTGGGCGCTGCGTGACTGCACATTCCGGCTGCCCGCCGGACGTGTCTGCGCGCTCGTGGGTCCCAACGGCGCGGGCAAGTCGACGCTGCTCGCCCTGGCGGCGGGGCTGATCGCCCCCAGCGGGGGTTCGATCACGGTGCTCGGCGGGCACCCGGCCCATGCCAGGCCGAGCATCGGTTACGTTGCTCAGGACAAGCCGCTGTATCCGCAGCTCACCGTCGCCGAGACGCTCCGCATGGGTGCCGACCTCAATCCCGGCCGCTGGGACGCGGCCACCGCGGAGCGGGTCGTGACCGGCGGAAACCTGGACCACGGGGCCCGGATCCGCTCGCTCTCCGGCGGCCAGCGCACCCGCGTGGCTCTCGCCCTCGCCCTGGCGAAGCGGCCCGAACTGCTGCTGCTGGACGAGCCGATGGCCGCCCTCGACCCACTGGCCCGGCACGAGCTGATGGGTACCCTCATGGCCACAGCCGCCCAGTACGGCACCACGATCGTGATGTCCTCGCACGTGATCGCGGAGCTGGAGGACTCCTGCGACCACCTGCTGCTGATCGGCGACGGCCGCGTCCGCCTGGCAGGCGACATCGACGACCTGCTGGCCGCCCACACCCGGATCACCAGCCCCGCACGTGAGACCGCCACGGGCGCTGTCCGCGACCTGGGCCCGAGCACCGTGGTGGAATCCCGTACCACCGGCCGTCAGTTCACCGCCCTCATCCGCCCCGCGGGCCCCCTGCCCGGCGACTGGCAGACCAGAGAACCGTCCCTGGAGGAGCTGGTTCTCGCCCACCTGCGCAGCCCGGCAGCGCCACCACTGACTCTCGGCCCCACACCCACCCCCGCCATGTCCCAGGAGACGACCGCATGACCGCCCTTGCCTCCACCGCCCCCGCGGCCACCCGGCGCTCTTCCGCCGAGCCCCGCCAGACCCGGTGGCTGCTGCGCCTGCACCGCCCGGCGCTGTGCGTCTGGGCAGGGCTTGTGATCGTGCTGTCGGCCGCACTGCTGTGGCTGTGGGGCCCGCTCACCGACGCTGCTGCGGCGGCATGGCGGCACTACGACGCATGCGGCATGGCAGCGAAGTGCACCTACGACCAGCCCGCGATCCTGCGCTACAAGGATGTCTACCTGTACTCCACGGTCGCCGTCCTCGCCGTCCCGTTCCTCGTCGCAGCCTGGGCCGGTGCCACGCTGACCAGCAGAGAGCTGGAGACGGGCACCGCCCGGCTGACCTGGACCCAGTCGGTGTCCCCGGCCCGCTGGCTCACCGCCAGGCTCGCCGTCCCGGCCGCCCTCATCGCCGTGGGCACCAGCCTGCTGGTCGGGCTGCACCACCTCGCCCGGTCCGCCGGGCAGGGGCGCATCGACACCGTCGAGGCCTGGTACGACCCCCCGGCCTTCTATGCAGGCGCGCCCCTCACCGTCGCCCTGGCTCTTGTGGGCCTCGCCGTCGGCGCCCTGGCGGGCCTCGTCTGGCGCCGCTCCCTGCCCGCCCTCATCACCTCCGTGGTCGCCACGGCCGGCGTGTTCGTCATCATTCACCTGGCACTGCCCCACCTGTGGCCCAGCGTGACCCGTATCAGCAGCCTGAGGCTCTCCGCCCCGGCAGGCAGTGGTCTGACGGTCGACGAGGGCGTCCTCACCTCCACAGGCGCCCGGCTGCCCGACCCCTACTGCGGCAGCATCCTCTGGGCGCCGTGCCGCGCCAGGTACGACAAGCTCGACGCCGTCAGTTACTACCGCGACTACCACCCCCTCCGCGACTACTGGCCGCTCCAGCTCACCTCGACCGCTCTCACCCTCGCCGTCGGTGCCTTGCTGGTCCTCGCCGCGTTCCGCCTGCTGAAGCGTCATACCGGTGGGACCCCGCCCCGCGAGAAGACCCCCGCATGACCGCCGGTCCTCGCCATCCGCAGCCGGCCCGGCGAACCGGCGGGCAGCACGAGGCCTCCGACCGGCGGCGGACGACCGCCTCCCGCCACCCCACCCCGCGATCACACACCGCGCGGCTCGTGCACAGCGGCGCTGGGAACACCGAGATGTCGCGCAGCATGCGCGACCCCGGGGTCGAAGCTGCGGAGACGATGCCAAGATCCCAGTGAGAACCAGCGGCGAGATCGCCGTCGCCGCCTCGCAGAACACCTGGCACGTCGACGCGTAGTCGGGTTCGTCGACGTCGAACGCGGCGGCGGGTCCGCAGACCTGCGCGACGACGACCGCGAGGCACCACCGCACGAGCCGTTCGTGCGGTCGGCGGCCTCCACCGCGGCGGACCGCGCATCGTCGTCGCCGACCGGGCCACCGAAGCCCAGCTCCGGGACGTCCCCGTCGCGGGACCACCGTCGTACCCCCGGGGCCGTGATGCGGAACGCGCTTCGGACGTAATCCGGCGCCGGACGGACGGCCCTCCCCGCGGTCCCCTCAACGATCCTCATGCCCCCATGCCCCCATGCCCCCATGCCCCCATGCCCTCATGTCCTCATGTCCTCATGTCCTCTTCAAGGGGTTGATATCTGATGCCACAAGCCGGTCGGAAACAGGAGTCGGAGGCTTGCTCCGCAAGCCAGTCCCCTCGCGGCAGGCGGCGGTGGGACTGGCCGGTGCTGGTGGTGTGCGCGGTGTCGGCGCTCGTGGTGGGGCTGCTGTCTCCCGCCGACACGTCGCAGAAGGTATGGGGTTCGGTCGCCGCAGTGGGATACGGCTGCGCCGCCCTGGTCGCAGCGAGGTCGTCGACGCCGTGGGCCCGTACCCCCGCCGTGATCGCGGTCATCGGTGCAGCTGCCATGCCCCTGCTGTACCTGACGGTGATCGGCAGGGCGCAGATGGAGGTCGGCGTGGTGGAGCGCGCGGCCGGGCTGCTGTTCTCCTCCGGAACTCCGTACAACACCGCGCCGCATGCGGTACGCGACTTCAATCCCTACCTTCCCGGCATGGCGCTCTTCGGGATACCGCACATGCTGTTCGGCGACACCCCGTTCACCAGCGCCCGCTTGTGGTTCCTCGCCGGCTTCCTCGCAGCCGTAGCCGCTGCCGTGCGGGTGTTGACCAGGGGCCGGGACATCGGTATCGGTCCGGACGGCACCGCGCCCGGCGCCACCGGGCGGACGGGCGTCCTGTGGCTGATCGCCTGCCCCGTCGTCGCGCTGCCGCTCACCATCGGTGGCGTGGACCCGCCGGTCGTCGGATTGATCTGCCTGGCCCTGGCCCACACGCACCGCGGTCATGCCGGGCGCGCGGGCCTGGCCATAGGGGCGGCCGCCGCCCTGAAGTGGACCGCCTGGCCGGCCATCCCGGTGATCGTCGCCGTGTTCGTGGTGTGCGGCGCCAGGCGTGCCGCGTTCAAGTGCGCGGCAGCTGCCACGGGGGTCGCCGTGCTCACCATCCTGCCCGTGGCCCTGGTGGACAGCGGTGCGTTCTGCCAGAACGCAGTCCTCTATCCGCTGGGTCTCGGACGCACGGCGTCTTCCGCTCAGAGCCCCTTGCTCGGTCACCTGATCGTTGCGCTGGTTCCCGACGGGAAGGCTGTCACACTGGCCCTCATCGGGCTGAGTGCCCTGGGCGTAGGGGTGTCGCTGCTGGTCCGTCCGCCACGCAGCACCATTGCCGCCGCCGACCGACTGGCCCTGGGGCTGACCCTGGCGATAGCGCTCTCCCCGGCCACCCGCATCGGCTACGCCATCTACCCCATCGTCCTGCTCGCCTGGCCCCGCTTCACCGCCGGCCTGTCGGCGGACCGCCCCGCCGCAGACCATGACACGAGCGAACCGGCACAGCACCAACGGACCCTGGAGAGCCGACTCTGTCCCGCCACTGCCACGGGCAAGCCCCTGCCACGGCACCGAACCCTGGCCGGCCGTCATGTCCACCACCGGTCTCACCGGACGAACCTACGCCATCAGAACACCGAGCCCCAGACAGCCGAAGACCGGCGAACACCGCCCGCCAAGCAGCGGCAAACCGCTCGTCGTCCGCAAAGGCGACCCTCGGGGGAATGACCTCGCCGGTGCCGGCATCGATCTGATCGCTGGTCATGTCGAAGCCAGCCTGGGGTCATCGGGGCGGGCGATCCTGCCTTCTCCGGTTCAGGTTCCCCCTCGCCGCCCCGTTCACGGCGCTGTCGGGACTCCACCAGTGGTCGAGGGCGAGGCCCACGGCCGCCTGGTGGTGTCGCCACTGCAGTGGTCCTCAGGGGCCGCCCCCCGCCTTGCCGAACTCCTATTCCTCGTCGCCGTATTCTTCGTACTCCTCTGCGATGTCATCGAGATGGCTGCAGAGCTCGTCGTCGAGGGGGCTCTCGTCGGCCCACCAGGGGGCGGCCTGGCCCTTCCCGGAGGACTCCTTGATGAGCGAAGGGGCGACCGCATTCATCCAGGGGTAGGCCTCGGCCGCTTCGACCTGTGTGTCCCAGTCGTCGGGGTCGAAGTCCATTTCTTCGATGTCGCGGATCCTGGGAACGGGCACCTGCAACTGCTCGTGCTTCACCATCCAGGTGTTGCGGAAGAAGTCGAACTGCAGGTGGCAGCAGTCGTCCGTCTCGGAGAAGACGATCGGTGGGACGAGGAAGTGTGCCGCATCGACCTTGGCAGCCACATCGATGTAATTCGGGGGCGTACCACCGGAGTTCCAGCAGGCCGCGAAGTTCACCGGGGTGAGTGACTCCTTGCCGAGAACGTGAATCTGGTTGCCCCGGACCATGAACTTCTCCGGGTCGAGAACGACGTCCTGGCCGAGCATGAGGATGGGCGCCGGCATGATGTGCGCCTTGGCGAAGGTCTGCGCCGACTCGTTGAGGTCGATGATCTCGCCGAAGCGTGTGGCCTCGAAATTGCCCCAGTCGTGGAACGGGCAGCAGGCGTCGTTCGGCTCTTCGGAATCGGGGAAGAGCAGGGTTTTGTCGAAGGCCGCGACCGCCTCCTCCGCGGCGCGGTCGCTGCCCTCGCCGCGCTGACGGGCGAGGAAGCCCGGGATCCAGTCCGTGCCCTTGGCCTCGATGACGGACGACTCGCATGCGTCACGGAATGCCCGCTCGCCGAGTGTGCAGTTGAAGTAGTCGAGCAGGGTGATCGCGGCGCACTCGGTGAGCGAGAGCCCCTGGTTCTTGGCGAACCAGAAGTCGTAGCCGTTCGCGACGAAGTCCACGCCACGGAACCGCTTGTGGACGAACGGCTCGCTCGGGACGTCACCGGCGGTCAGGCCGCTCCAGTGCGCGGCGGCCACCTGGTTGTAGTAGGAGTCGGCGTGCCGGGCGAGTTCCGGGGCGAAGACGCTCTCGCCGGTCAGGTAGCAGGCCTTGCTGAACAGCGCGCCGATCCCCGGGTCGTGCGCAACCTCCGACTCGGGCTGATGGAAGATCAGTTCAGTGCGCAGGAAAACCTTGCGGCCGTCGCGGTACGGCGCGCCCTCGTGCTCGTACCGCTGGTCGAAGACGACGCAGGTGAAGGCCTCGATGTCGGTGAGCGTGGTGCCCCCGGTAAGGTCGAGTGCGGACTCGCCGGAGCCGCCGGTGAGGTAGAGCAGCAGCGTGTACCGGGAGACGTGTCCGCGGGCGGCGTCGTAGTAGGGCGTGTCCCGGTGATGGTGGAAGTTGGCGTCTCCAGGATCGAAGCGGTTGCAGCGGAACACGGGGTTGACGTGCGAGAAGCCGTCGAGCACCGCTTCGGGCAGTGCCGTGGACAGCGCCTTGGTGAGCGCGTCGGCCAGCAGCGCCGAGTGGAAGATGAAGCGTTCGCCGCCGCGAGAGCCGGAGTTGAGCGGCGGGACGTAGAGGTTCAGCTCGTCCAGTCCCTCGATGCGGCCGCGGGCGTCGTCCGGCAGGTGCAGCTGCGCCGCGTAGGCGTCCTGTGCGAGCTCCACGGGCTCGGCGAGTGCGAGGTCCAGGGGAACGTTCTCGAAGAGCCGGTCCAGAGGCACGATGTTCTCGAAGGTGCGAAAAGACAGTTCGCGTGGGTCCACGAACACGGCAGCCAGGTGCGGCGCGTCCTTGCTGGGCCGGGCGAACAGCTCGCGCGCCGCCTCCTCGAGGCGCTCTGCGTCGACGAATCGCACCGCCTTGAAACGTGCCGTCGGGTGCCAGGAGACCGCCAGCCCGTCGATCACGGCGGTGGCCTCGGTGTCGGTCTCGTCGACCTCGGTGCGGAAGCGGGCCACCTCGTCCTCGGAGGCCGAGCCGGTCGAGAGGGCAAAGAAGCGGTCGCGGAGTTCCGTGCTCACACGCTCCTCCAAAAGCTGCGCAGGGTGGTCGGGAGCTGCGGGGCGGACGCCAGCTTCTCGGCACCGGCGTCGGAGACGTCCTGGCGATGGAGCAGGAGGCGCTTGAGGGACCCGGCGAACGGCGCATCGATCAGGGCCTGTGCGCCGCCAACGCCGATCTGGTTGTACCGGAGGTCGAGCTCCTCGAGCCGCTCGAAGCGGGCCAGCGCCCGCACACCGTCGCCGGTGATCCGGTTGTGCTGGAGGTGCAGCCGCCGGACGTCGCCGAAGTTCCCGGAGGCGGCCAGGGCTGCCGCGCCGTCGCTGCCGATGCCGCAGTAGCGCAGGTCGAGCGTCTCGATCCGCCCCGCCGAGGCCGCGGCGGCAAGGCTCTTGGCGCCGGGGTCAGCGATACGGAAGTACGAGAGGTCCAGTTCGCGGATCCCACCGAAGTCGAGGTCCGTGAGGGCACCGGCTTCATGAGGTGGTGGCGGGAGCGGCATGTCGTTCTCGTCGAAGTCGGGCTCGTCGCTCCAGTACTCGGCGTCCGCTTCCTCCGCAGCGGTGCCCGGCCGGATGCGCAGCGCGGTCACGAAACGGCCCTGCAGGGCCACGGCCATGCGTGCAGGTGCCTCCTGTGACCAGTCGACGGCCACCTTGGTGGCAAAGCCGTACCGGCGAGCGACGGCCTCCACGCCTTCCGGCAGTTCGGCCTCCCAGCTCTCCTGATGTTGCTGCGTCAGCTGGTCGATCTCGCGCTGCAGCGCCTCGCGTCCGTCATCCCGCACCTCGCGCGCGAGGCGCAGTTCCAGCTCGACCAGTCTGCCCCGGGCGTCGTTCCGCTCCAGCAGCATGTCGCTGTAGGCACGCCAGGCGGCGAGGTCGTCCGGGTCCTCGCGCAGCGCTTGTTCCAACGGCGTCGTTCCCATGGGAAGCACTCTAGGGACGGCCACTGACAATCGGCCGGGCTGCTGTCCGCGAAGGCGGCCACGACCGCTTGACCTGCACAAAGGGTCTCCGTACCCCGACGCTGAGGAGAGGATTTCCCGCATCGACCGCCTACCGCCGCTGTCGTGGTGACGGGTCCGCCACGGCACGCAGTGCGCGCCGCCCCGGCCGGCTCACACGCTCTCGGAGGGAGGTGGAAGCAGGCGCAGCGCATGCAGGGCCACGGAGAGATCGGTGACCGCGCGGGGGTCCTGGAGGGAGCGGCCGGTCAGTTCCTCCAGTCGACGCAGCCGATAGCGCACGGTGTTGCGATGGCAGTACAGCCGCCGGGCCGCACCGGCTGCCGAACCGCCCGCCGCGTACCAGTGTTCCAAGGTCTCCAGCAGCCGATTCCGTTCCTCGGACGGCAGTTCCAGTACGCGTGCGAAGACAGCCCCCGCGATCCTGGTGGCCTCGTCCGGTGACGAGGCCACCAGCGCGGCGACCGGGCTGTCGTCGAACCGGACGACACCCGCCGCCTCCCGCCGCACCCGGGCCAGCGCGAGACGGGCCAGGCGCAGGGCCCGGGGGGTGTCCCGCAAGGCACGGTAGGCGGGGCTGAGGCCCACCCTCGACGCGGCAAAACCGCCGAGGATGCGCAGGGCGGCGTCCTCGGCGCCCGGGCCACGGGTCGCCATGACGCCGATCTGAACGTCGGGCAGCAGCCGCCAGGCCGACCGGATCTGCTCGGCCGGCAGCCGCGGCTCGATGCCGGGCAGCGCTTCCCGGCCCGGCGCGGGGACACCGGCCGCCACCACCACGAAGGGCCCCTCGGCCGGCAGGCCGAGTGCGTCGGCGGCTTCCCAGAGGGTGGTGCGGTCGGTGAGCACGCCCGTGAACAGGGCCTCGACCAGCACGGACCGCTCACGATCGCGCTGGAGCAGCAGTTCCGAGGCCGTTTCCCGGTAGGCGTCGCTGGCCGCCGCCGCCAGACCTTCGTTCACCCACCACGCGGCCAGGGACACGATGGTGTCGGTGGTGACCGCGTCCGCGGCACGGGCTTCGGCCGCCAGCTCGGACCACAGGAACTCGGAACCGACGCGGTAGGCGTGCAGCAGTTCCGCCAGCGGCGCTCCCTCGCGTGCCGCTCTGCGCCCCGTTTCCTGAGCCGGCTCCATGCCGACCGCGGTGCCGGCGGCCAACTGCCCGAAAACAAGCTCGGCATTGCGCCGGCAGGAGGCGGTCAACTCCTCCAGGGTGACGGGCCCTTCGCCGCCGTAGTAGCCGACCTCCGCGCGGATGCGGCGGGCCATGCGGACGCCCAGATGCTGCGCGCGGCTCAGCAGGGCGGCCGCGACCGGTGCGATCGCGGCAGGAGGCGGCGGTGGGGAGCTCATGACCGGCAGGCTACAAAGAGGCGCGCAGCACACAGGGAGGTTGTGCACGGGGACAACGCAGCCGTCGTACCGCTGTGTTCGGGTACATGGCCTGCCGCGCGGGGGGACACGACGATGTCGGCAACGTTACCGGCCGGTACCGGACCTGCGTTTCCGTCGTCACACCTCCCCAGGAGCAACCGTGCCCAGAGCCGTACCGACGAGCACACCCACCCCGCAGGGCGCGCTGCGCGCGAAGCACGCCGAGGGCGCGCGGAGCGCGAGGCCCGCGCGGAGCGCGAACGCGTCCAGGTACCGGAGCGCGAACGCGTTCAGGAAATGGGCGTCCGCCCTCGCCGGTGGCATGCTCCTGGCCACCGCCACCGCCACCGCCACCGCCACCGCCACCGCCGC